>JBEGOG010000316.1:0-3163 GCA_041182125.1 Pseudomonadota bacterium | reverse complement strand
TTGGTCCAGATGGATAATCCCGACCACATGGCCTACCGCCGGGTGACGCAGGGCTCGTTCCTGCCTCAGAACCTACGGGTCCTCGAGGCGCGTATCCGCGAGATTGCCAAGGGCTTTGTTGACGGCATGTTGGCCAAGGGCGACCAGTGCGACTTTGCCCGTGACGTGGCGTTTCTCTATCCGCTGCACGTGATCATGGAGGTGATCGGCGTGCCGGAGACGGATGAGCCGCGCATGCTGAAATTGACCCAAGAGCTGTTTGGAAGCGCCGATCCTGAGCTCAACCGCACAGGTTCGGTCATTGGTGACACCGGAACGGGCGTTGACACGATCCAGTCGGTGGTCATGGACTTCATGACCTATTTCATGGCCATCACCGAAGATCGGCGCGCCAATCCCCGGCAAGATCTGGCCAGCGTCATTGCCAACGGTCAGGTCAATGGACAGCCGATGGGGCACCTAGAGGCGATGAGTTATTACATCATCGCGGCGACCGCGGGCCATGACACCACCTCATCGACCACGGCGGGGGCCATGTGGGCCTTGGCCGAGAACCCGGATCAGTGGGCCAAGGTGAAGGCCAATCCAGCGCTGATCAATGGGCTGGTCGAGGAGTCGATCCGCTGGGTCACGCCTGTTAAGCACTTCATGCGCACGGCGACGGCGGATGCCGAGTTGGCGGGCCAGAAGATCGCAAAGGGCGATTGGATGTTCCTCGCCTATCCGTCGGGCAACCGCGATGAGGCGGTGTTCGAGGACCCCTTCAGCTTCAAGGTTGATCGCACGCCCAACAAGCATGTCGCCTTTGGCTATGGGGCCCATGTCTGTCTTGGCCAGCATCTGGCGCGGATGGAGATGCGCATCCTCTGGGAAGAGATTTTTGCCCGGGTCGATAGCGTTGAGATGGATGGCGAGCCGCGCCGGATGGTGGCTAATTTCGTCTGTGGCCCCAAGGCCGTGCCCATTCGCTTTAAAGCCAGCTGAGGGCGGCCATGACACTCGAGGTCTGGAAGGTTTGGCAGTGCCGCACCTGCGGCTACCTCTACGAAGAAGAGTTCGGCGATCCCTCAGAGGGGCTGGCGGCCGGGACCCGGTGGGCGGATATCCCCGCCGACTGGGTCTGTCCTCTCTGCGGCACGGCAAAGTCTGATTTTGACATGATCCAGCTTTAGGCCGGATCCAATAGGGTGCATGATAGTGGCGAACACGGACGAAAATCCGTGACCGAAAAACGAGGGAGCCCCGGACCATCCATGCCCACACGTCAGACCAATACGACCCCCATCCTTCCGGCTGCTGATATCACGACCGATTGGCTAACCGCCGCCTTGGGCAAGGCTGGGATCGAGGCCAAGGTGTCCTCCTTCACCGCAAAAAAGTTCGGTACCGGGCAGGTGGGTGAAAGCGTGCGCTTCACGCTCGATTTTGACGGCGACGCCAACGGTGCGCCCAAGACCGTGGTCGGCAAGTTCCCGTCGCAAGACCCTGAAAGCCGCGCCACGGGTGTGAATTTCGGCAACTATGTGCGCGAGGTGAACTTCTACCGCCAACTGGCCGCGACGGCTCTGGTCACCACCCCCAAGGTGCTGTTCACGGATGTCGATGAAGAGACCTGCGATTTCGTTCTGCTGATGGAGGATCTCGCCCCTGCTGTTCAAGGCGATCAGGTCGCCGGGGTGACTGTGGACCAGGCCGCCCTATCGGTGGATCAAGCCGCCCGACTGGCCGCGTCGCACTGGGGGCAAGACCGATGGGATCAGGTGCCGTGGATCTTTGGCTCGGCCGCAGGACCGGCTAGTGCGGGGGCGGACCTTATGCGGACCCTGTGGCTCGGCTTTCGCGAGCGCTATGGCGACCGGATCTCGCCCGAATGTGTCAAGATCGGTGAGAAACTGACCACCAATTTCGACCGGTTCAAGTTCGGCTATGAGGGTCCGCGCTGCCTGACCCATAATGACTTTCGTCCCGACAATATGATGTATGGCACGGCGGAAGGCGGCTATCCCATCGCCATCGTCGACTGGCAGTCCGTCGGCTATGGCTGCTGCATGGCCGATGTGTCCTACTTCCTCGCCGGGGCCCTATCGCCGCAGGACCGCAAGGCCCATGAGCACGAGCTGCTCAAGGCCTATCATGCGCGGCTGACCGCCTTGGGGGTACGTGACTATCCGTTCGAAAAGCTGATGCGCGACTATGCCCATTACAGTTTCTCGTTGTTCAACATGGCCTATTCCGCCTCGATGATCGTCGGACGCACCGAGCGGGGCGACGATATGTTCTTTTCCATGTTGGAAAGCGGTGCCGCACAGGTGCTCGACCTCGGTGCCATGAAACTTTTGGACTAGGCGCCGCAAGGGCAGTGCTGATAGCGCTGCCCCCATGACCCAGAATCTGTCCATCGAAGAGATTAATGCGCCGGTTGGCTTTGCCGCCTTCCCCATCGAGATTGGCTTTATCGGTGCCAATGGGCCCCTATGGCTGAACCCGCATGGTGAGGTTCTCAAGCTTGGCTTTCGGGTCGAGATGCGTCACTGCAACCCCATGCAGATCTGCCATGGCTGCCATGGCGGAATGCTGGCCACCTTCATCGACATGCTGATGCCGATGTCCATTGCCCATCAGAGCAAGATGCGGGGAAGGTTCATGCCGACCATTCAGCTCAGCCAAGAGTTCTTGGCCCCGGCACCGCTCGGCAGCTGGGTTGAAGGCACCGCGCAGGTGCTGAAAATCACCCGCAATATGGCTTTCGCCCAATGTCTGGTCACAGCAGATGGCGAGGTCTGTGGCCGGGCCAGCGGGGTCTTTAAGCTGGGTAAGGAGATCGGCGGGGCGGGGCTGTCGGGCGTGATCGATAAGATCAAGGCCGCCAACCCCTTACCCTCAACCGAAGGCTAGGCCTTAGCGCTTGGGCGTTCGTCCATGCGCTTGATCCAGGCGGCGGTCCAAGCATGTTCCGTCGCCAGCGGCTGGCCGACGGCGGCGCCGAAGGTCAAGAAACAATAGAGCAGGATGTCGGCCAGCGTCAGGCGATCCCCACAGATGAACTGACGGTCGCCCATCTGGTTGCCGAGCCATTGGATACGGTCCTTGGCGATGGCCTTGAGTTCCTCGGCCCCGCTTGGGCCAACCAGCATGATGCGCTTTTCAAAGATCGGACGGCCCT
>JBEGOG010000315.1:0-2949 GCA_041182125.1 Pseudomonadota bacterium | reverse complement strand
CCCTCAGGGAGAGGGTTGGGTGAGGGGGACCTGCAATCCCCCCAAAATCTATTGGCATAAATCGTGCCGTATGTTACCGTCGCCAAAACAGAAGGCCCCCACCATGACCGAACTCCAGTACACAGCCGGCGGCGTGCCGTTTCTGCGCTCACCGGACAGCGCCTTCGACAACCTGCCGGATTACGGATTCGCGCCCCACTATATGACCTTCGAAGGTCTGCGGATGCACTATGTCGATGAGGGTCCGCGAGACGGGCCGGTCGCTTTGTTGATGCACGGCATGCCGACTTGGAGTTTTCATGCCGACTTGGAGTTTTTTGAATCGCAAGATCATCGCCGCGCTGGTCGCTAAGGGCTATCGCTGCATCGCCGCCGACCATATCGGCTTTGGGCGCTCAGATAAGGTGACAGACGATGGCTGGTACTCGATCACGCGCCATACCGATGCCCACCGCGCCCTGATCAACCATCTGGACCTGACGGGCATCACCCTTTTTTGCCAAGACTGGGGCGGGCCGATCAGTTTGGCGCAGGTCGCAGAGCAGCCTGAACGTTTCTCAAGGCTGGTGATCATGAACACCTGGCTGCATCACGCGGCCTTCGACTATAGCCCAGCCGTTCGCCAATGGAATGCCGGGTGGCAAGCGGGCGGTCTGTTTGAGAGCAATGTTCCAGACCGGCTTTCGCTGGGCTGGTTCATGATGGTGCCTTGCGGTCACATGCCTGCGCGCGATCTCTATGGCATTGTGCAACAGGGCGAGCACCCGACCCTGTCCGCCGAAGGGGACGGCGTGCGCCGAGGCTATGACGCACCCTATGCCGGTTTGGGCAGGGCCGGACATGCGGGTCCCCGCCGCTTCCCCTTAAGCATTCCGATCGACAGCCCAGACACCGACAATGCCAAAGCCCAAGCGCAGCATTTCGAAGCGATCCTGCAGTGGAACGGGCCGGTTCACTTTATCTGGGGCGGCGGTGATGATGTGTTCCCCGAAAGCTGGGGCCGCGACTGGGCCTCGCGCTATCCGCAGGCCACCTTCGACCTCCTGCCCGGCGCGGGTCACTTCCCGCAGGAAACACGCGGCGAAGAGATTGCCGCGATCTTTTTAAAGCATGTGGCTGGGTGAGGAGGGTCTTACTTTACCCGCGTCATTGCGAGCGCAGCGAAGCAACCCAGTGGACTGACACGGACCTAAGCTTATGATCCCCTAGGTTGCTTCGGCGCGATGCGCCTCGCAATGACGAGGCCCCTTCCTAAAGGCTCAGCCCCCCATCGGCGACAAGGGTCTGGCCATTAACGTAAGAGGCCAAGGGTGAGGCCAAGAACAGGGCGACGCCAGCCATGTCGGCAGGGGTGCCCATCCGGCCTGCGGGGATGGCACGAAGCGCTCCGGCCAAACGCTTGGGATTTTCGGTGGTCACCTTGGTCAATTTGGTATCGACCAGACCCGGGGCCAGACCATTGACGCGGATACCATCGGGGGCCCAAGCCTGCCCAAGGGTGCGGGTCAGGCTGATCGCCCCAGCCTTGGAGGCCGCATAGGCCGGATTGCCCTTGTTGGCCCCGAGGCCCGAGATCGAGCTGACAATGGTGATCGAGCCTTGGCTCTGCAGCAGTTGCGGCCGAAACTTGCGGCAGCAGTGCATCAGGCTGTCGAGATTGACCGCGACGACCTTGTCCCAGCCTTCGCGTTCAAACTCACCGCGGCCATAGACCACCGTGCCCTGCGATAGAACCAGCACATCGAGCGTGTCGAACGGCAGGGGGGCGGCCTCAATAGCGTCAGGATCGCCAACATCAACGCAGTCATAGCCCAGCCCGGTGATGTCAGAGCCATCTGCGGGGTCGTAGTCGCTGGCCTTGGCCCTCGTGCCCCAGACATGGACGCGTGCGCCGCGTTCACGGAAGGCGTGGGCGATGCCATTGCCAATGCCGCTGGAGCCGCCGACCACGAGAACGGTCTTGCCGGTAAAATCTGTATCGTTCATCTGATTGATCCTTCTTGAGGCTTAGCCGATCCAGCGCAGGCCGCGCTCGAACAGCGAAATGGTGTGGGCATGCAGGCGGTCGCCCATCTCCTTGGTCGCCTTGCCAGCGCAGGCCCGCGCGTGGGTGCCTTCAAGGATGATGCCCATCTTGTAACAGGCCAAGACGCCGTACCACTCGATATAGGACATGTCGCGCTCGGTACGGGGCCGGTAGTGATCGACCAGCTCGGTCGCGCTGGGGAAGCCCTTCCAAGGCTGAACCGTAATACCCGCATCATCGGGGCGGTCTTCCATAGGCCAGGTGGCCAAGAGCCAGCCGAGATCCAGCAGCGGATCGCCGATGGTGGTCAGCTCCCAGTCCACCACGGCGGCCAGATCACCGCTGTCAAAGCGGAACATGACGTTGGACAGGTGATAGTCACCATGGATGATCCCCGGCTCGAAGGTCGAGGGACGGTTGGCCTCCAGCCACCGACCGATGCGGCCAACATCCGGCAGAGCCTGGATGCCCGTCCATCCGGCGTGCTCTTCGTAGGACGACAGCTGCGCCTGCCAGCGCTGGACCTGACGCTCCAGATAGTTGTCGGGACGGCCCAGCCCGTCGAGGCCGCGCGCGCGGTAATCAAGCGCACCCAGCGAAGCGATGGCCTCGACCATGCTTAGGCCCATGCGGTGACGGATGGTTTCAGAGCCCGCATGAAGCGCAGGCAGGCCTTGCGAGGGGTTGAAGCCGTTGATCGGCTCCATCAGATAGAACGAGGCACCCAGCACCGTCTCATCGGGACAGGCGGCAATCAGACCGGGATGGGGCACGTCCGATCCGGCCAGCGCGGCCAGCACCCTCGCCTCTCGGCGCATGGTCTCATTGGAATTGTCGCGCAGATGGAGCGGCGGACGACGAAGGACATAGTCACGGCCACTGCGGGTAAATTTCAGGAGGATATTTTGTGTGCCGCCGGTCAG
>JBEGOG010000314.1:0-2652 GCA_041182125.1 Pseudomonadota bacterium | reverse complement strand
CATCAGGCCTCGTCCACCTCCTTGGCCACGGTGATGTCGGCGCTCTATTTCTCGGTTCTGCGGCCTGAGGATCGGATTGCGGTCAAGCCCCATGCCAGCCCCGTGTTCCACGCCATCCACTATCTCTATGGCCGCCAGTCCTTGGATCAGCTTCAGCGGTTTCGGTCGCTTGGCGGCGCCCAGTCCTATCCGTCGCGGACTAAGGATCAGGACGATGTGGACTTCTCGACCGGGTCAGTGGGTCTGGGCGTGGCCATGACCGCCTTTGCCTCGATCGTGCAGGACTATATGCTGGCCCATGAGCGCATGTCGCCTGCGCGGCAGGGGCGGATGATCTCGCTGCTGGGCGATGCCGAGCTGGACGAGGGCAATATCTATGAGTGCTTGATCGAGGGGGCCAAGCACGACCTGCGCAACACCTGGTGGATCGTCGACTATAATCGCCAGAGCCTCGATGCCACCACCTCTGACAGCATGTTCCTGCGCTTCACCGATATTTTCGCGGCGGTGGGCTGGGACGTCATCACCTTGAAATATGGCTATCGGCTGGAGGCAGCCTTCGCTCAGCCCGGGGGCGAGCATTTGCGCAACTGGATCGATGATTGCCCCAATGACCTGTTTGCGGCCCTCAGTTTCCAAGGCGGCGAGGCGTGGCGCAAGCAACTCTTGGCCGATTTGAGCGCCCATGCCGGCATTACTGATCTGCTGGCCCAATATGACGACGAGGCGCTGGCAGCCCTGATGACCAATCTGGCCGGGCATGACATGGACCTCTTGCTCGAGACCTTCCACGAGGTCACGGACCAGCGGCCCAAGCTGTTCATCGTCTATACGATCAAGGGCTTTGGGCTGCCGTTCCAGGGCCATAAGGACAACCATTCGGGCCTGATGACCCCGACCCAGATGGAGACCTTCCAGGCCCGGATGGGCGTACCCAAAGGTCAAGAATGGGAGCCCTTTGCCGGTCTTCCGCGCGCCGGGTCCGACTATCAAACCTTCATCGACAATGCCCCCTTCGGCAAGCGTCAGCCGGACGCGCCCGCGCCGATGGTGGAGGTGCCCGATGCCGCCACCTTCCCAAGGCCCTCGGGGCGCCAGTCCACGCAGGTGGCCTTCGGCAAGGTCATGAATGATCTGGCCCGCATGGGTGGACCGCTGGCCGATGCCATCGTCTCGACCTCGCCCGATGTGACGGTCTCGACCAACCTTGGCGGCTGGGTCAATCAGCGCGGTATCTTTGCCCGCGATACCCGCCACGATCAGTTCAAGGACAGCAATATCGCCTCGCCGCAAAAGTGGCTGATGGGTCCGCACGGCCAGCATATTGAGCTGGGCATTGCCGAGAACAACCTGTTCCTCCTGCTGGGAGCGCTGGGCCTTGCGGGCGACCTGTTCGGGGGGCAGAGGCTGATCCCCGTCGGCACCCTCTATGACCCCTTTATCAACCGTGGCCTCGATGCGCTGAACTATGCCTGTTATCAGGATGCGCGGTTCCTGCTCGTTGCGACGCCCTCTGGCCTGACCCTGGCGCCGGAAGGCGGGGCGCACCAGTCGATCCACACGCCCTTGATCGGCATGTCGCAGGACAAGCTCAGCTATTTCGAACCGGCCTTTGTCGACGAACTGGTCGAGATCATGCGCTGGGCCTTTGACTTCATGCAGCGGCCTGAGGGCAATTCGGTCTATTTGCGTCTCTCGACCCGGGCACTGGAACAGCCAGACCGGACCTTAAGCGCCGCCCAGATCGCGGATGTGATCGCAGGAGCCTATTGGCAGGTCGAACCCGCCCCCGGCGCGGAGATGGCTGTGGTCTATACCGGCGCCATTGCTGCCGAAGCGATGGAGGCCTTTGAGCAACTTCGCGAAGATATTCCCGGCATCGGCCTCTTAGCGGTCACGAGCCCGGACCGGCTGCATCTGGACTGGTCGGCGGCCTTGAAGGGGCGGGCCAAGGGACGGCGCGAGCCTTCCCATATCGAAAAGTTATTGGCTCCCTTGGGGGCGGGGGCCTCGCTGGTCACCGTGATCGACGGACCGCCTGCGACCCTATCTTGGCTGGGCGGGGTCAAGGGCTCGCGCGTTTCGGCGCTGGGCATGGATCATTTTGGCCAGTCCGGCGACCTGCCCGATCTCTATCGGACCTATGGCCTGGACGTGGAGGCGATCTTGGACGCCGCCGCTGCCTCACTCGATTACGGGAGCTAAGCCCATGTCTATCGACATTCTGATGCCGGCCCTGTCTCCGACGATGGAGGAGGGCGTTTTGGCCAAGTGGCATGTGGCGGTGGGGGACACGGTCAAGGCGGGTGACGTCATTGCCGAGATCGAGACCGACAAGGCGACCATGGAGGTCGAGGCTGTCGACGAGGGCGTGATTTCGGCCCTGCTGGTCGCGGCGGGCACTGAGGGCGTTAAGGTCAATACCGTTATTGCTCAGTTGGCCAGTGAAGGGGCGAGTGAGGGCGAGGCTACCCCACCCCCTACCCCGGCTGCGCCGGTACTTCCCCCAAAGGGGGAAGATCTCAGCCGTAGGGATCTTGTTTTTCCGAGTTCCCCGTGAAGGCGGGGACCCAGACCCTTTATCACAACTAGGAAGAGGTCAGCTGGTCCCTTACGTTCGCATGGAAATTGCTGAGAGCGGGTGAATACCCC
>JBEGOG010000313.1:0-2652 GCA_041182125.1 Pseudomonadota bacterium | reverse complement strand
ATCTGCCGCTGGTTCAGCGCGCAGGCGGCGTGCCGCGTTTGGTCAGCCTGCAGCCGCCGCACTGGCACTTGACCGAAGAGATGCTGGAGGCGGCCATTACGCCGCGAACCCGGCTGGTGCTGTTCAACAACCCGCTCAATCCCGCTGGCAAGGTCCATGGCAAAGACGATCTCGCTGCGCTAGCGAGGGTCTGCGTCAAACATGATCTCATCGCTATCAGTGATGAGGTCTGGGAACATGTAACCTTCGATGGCCACATCCATACGCCCCTCATCGCCATGCCAGGCATGCGAGACCGGACGGTCAAGATCGGCTCAGCCGGAAAGATGTTTGCCCTGACCGGATGGAAGGTCGGCTTTGTCTGCGCCGCCCCGCGCCTCAATGCCATTGTGGCAAAGGCCCATCAGTTCTTGACCTTCACCACGCCACCAAACCTGCAAACTGCCGTCGCCTTTGGCCTTGGCAAGGGCTCGAACTTCTTTGAGGCGCAGCGGCAGGCCCTTGCTCGTAGCCGAGACCGCTTGGTTCTGGGCCTAGAGCAAGAGGGCTATGTCACCCTGCCCAGCGACGGGACCTATTTCGTCAATGTCGATCTGAAGGCTTCAGGCATCGGGGTGGATGACGAGACCTTCTGTCGTCGCGCGGTGCAGGAGGCAGGCGTCGCGACCATCCCGGTGTCGAGCTTCTATGCCGAGGCCCCCGTACGCCATGTGGTCCGCCTGTGTTTTTCCAAGCAGGATGCGACGCTTGATGCGGGCATTGCGGCTCTGGCTAAGGCTAGGCGGCTGTTCTGACCCCCTAGCGCTCGCGAGCCTTGACGCCCTATGGGCCTGCCCTGTCTAGTAGGGTTCAGAACTGTTGAGAGCCCGCGCATGAGACGAGGGCCGATCCAAGGGAGCGTTATTGATGAAGGCTGTTATCCGCCGCGGCACCAGTTTGATCTGTGATGAGGTCAGCGCCCCCATCCCCACCGCCGGTCAGACACTGGTCAAGACCCTGTGCTGCGGCATCTGCGGGTCGGACCTTCACGCCCTGCACTATCTGGACAATATGGTCGAAGCCGGTATCCGCTCCGGCGGCGAGAGCAGCCTCAACCCCAAGGCCGATGTGATCTTTGGCCACGAGTTCTGCGCCGAGGTGCTGGAACATGGGCCGGGAACGACGGGCACCTTGAAGGCGGGCACCCGTGTTGTCTCTATGCCGGTTCTGATCACAGCCAGCGGCTTTAACGCCGTCGGCTATTCCAACACCACCCCCGGCGGCTTTGCCGAGCAGATGGTGCTGAACGAAAATATGCTGCTCCCTGTGCCCAATGGCCTCTCAACAGACCATGCGGCCATGACCGAGCCCTTTGCGGTTGGTGCCCATGCAGCGGCGGCGGCGGCTCTTGAGCCGGGCTCTCCGTGCCTCGTCCTCGGATGCGGGCCGGTCGGCTTAGCCGTTATTGCGGCGCTCAAGTCCAGAGGCCATGGCCCGGTCATCGCCGCCGACTTCTCGCCCACGCGCCGCGCCACGGCAGAAAAGATGGGCGCGGACGTGATCATCGATCCCGCCAAGGAAAGCCCCTATGGCCGCTGGAGCGATCTGGGCGTGCCGGCCAATGGCAAGGAACAGTTCATGATGCAGATGATGGGCAAGACCTGGCCGCGTCCGATCATCTTTGAATGTGTTGGCTCGCCGGGCGTGCTGCAAAAGGTCATGGAGGGCGCGCCGCCTCGGGCCCAGATCATCGTCGCGGGCGTCTGTATGCAGCCTGACACGATCGAGCCATCGATCGCCATCAATAAGCACCTCGATCTGCGGTTCGTGCTTGGCTATACGCCCGAAGAATTTGCCGGGACGCTGCACGACATTGCAGAGGGCCGCATTGACGTGTCGCCCATGATCACTGGCAAGGTCGGCCTATCTGAAGTGGCCGGGGCCTTCAGCGCCCTGTCAAACCCCGACAATCACGTGAAAATCCTCGTCGATCCTCAACGGGCCTAAGAGATGAGGGGATGACGGAACGGCCCGATCATCCCCTCACAACGGCTTCAGAGCCTTGGCCTATTTGCGGGCCGCATAGATATCATCCAGCAGCGCCGGAGCCCCCGCGATCGGCTCAAGGCGCGGATAGCGCAGACCGCCCTGATAGGTCAGCTTAACGGTCCGATAGCGGTCCCCAGACTTGACCAACAGTTCAACAGGCTTGGCCGGATCGGCTGCTGCGGTAATGGCCGCCTTCAACAGATCAGCCTCATAGGCCACACCACCGACCGCGATGATTTGCGCACCTTGGATCAGCCCGGCCTTAAAGGCTGGCCCATTCCAGGCCACATCGGACATGGCACCATCCTTGTCGAGAACCACACCAATCGAATAGGTCAGGTCGACCGACTTGCGGCGCGCTTCACTGGCCTTGAAGAAATCGGTTGGTTTAGGGGTATAGACCAGCCTGTAGCCGCCGCGCTTGAGACCATCGAGCGGCGCGCCGGGGCCGTTGCCATCCAGCCGCGTCTTCAGGAAATTGGCCCAGTCATAGGGCTGAACCCCATTGAGGGTGGTGACCACATCCTCAAACCGATAGGTCTTGGGCACATAGCTGCCGTTGTCGACGCCGAAAAAGGCCTTGGCAAAATCATCGAGCGAGCGCTTTCCGCCGCTGAGCTCGCG
>JBEGOG010000312.1:0-2653 GCA_041182125.1 Pseudomonadota bacterium | reverse complement strand
GATGAGATCTTCTCGGATGAAGAGGCGATCGCTTGGTTCGATATTGCCGATGTCAATAAGGGGGCCTCGCGCCTCGATTGGGACAAGCTCGGCCACATTAACGCCCACTATCTGAAGTGCGCCGACCCTGATCGGATTGCCGATCTGGTGCTCAAGGCCTTGGCCGCGCGCGGAACCGTGCTCGATGCCCCGATTGAGGCAAGGCTACGCCACGCCATGCCGCTGTTGCAGGATCGTGGAAAGACGGTTCTCGAACTGGCCGATCAGATGGCGTTCGTTATCGCGAAGCGCCCGTTGGTGCTCGATGAAAAGGCGACCAAGGGCCTGACCGAAGAGACTGTCGCCCGTTTGTCGCGATTGCGCGATAGGCTCAGAGCGACGGCGAATTGGACCGCTCCCGAGCTCGAAGCCCTGCTCAAGGATTTTGCGGAACAGGAAGGGGTTGGATTTGGAAAGTTCGGCCCCGCCCTGCGCGCAATCTTGACCGGAGGATTGCCAGCCCCTGACCTAGGAAAGGCATTGGCGGCACTTAACCGTGACGAAAGCTTGACGCGGATGGACGATAGGCTTTTGTAATCAAATTTAGTCTCTATAAAGCTGAAGAAGCGTGGGGTACGCCCCGCACACGACGAAGGATGATTGGCATGAACGACAAGACCACGCCCAAAGCGGCCGCGAGCCTAACCCTAGGCGGTAAGAGCTATGATTTGCCGGTGCTGTCCGGCACCACCGGTCCGGACGTGGTCGATGTGCGAAAGCTCTATGCTGACGCCGACGTTTTCACCTTCGATCCAGGCTTCACCTCGACGGCGAGCTGCGAGAGCAAGATCACCTTTATTGATGGTGACGCCGGCGTCTTGCTGCACCGCGGCTATCCGATCAGTCAGTTGGCCGAAAAGTCCAGCTTCTTGGAAGTCTGCTATCTGCTGTTGAACGGCGAACTGCCCAAGGCTGATGAGTTTGCGCAGTTCGAAAACAACATCACCTATCACACCATGCTGCACGCGCAGTTTGACCGCTTCTTCGAAGGCTTCCGTCGCGACGCTCACCCGATGGCGATCATGACCGGTACGGTCGGTGCCCTGTCCGCCTTCTATCACGACAGCATCAATGTCGATGATCCAGAGCAGCGCAAGATTTCGGCGCACCGCCTGATCGCCAAGATGCCGACCATCGCCGCGCGCGCCTTCAAATATTCCGTCGGCCAGCCCTTTGTTAGCCCACGCAACGATCTGGGCTATTCGGAAAACTTCCTGCGCATGTGCTTTGCCGTTCCGGCTGAAGACTATGTGGTGAACCCCGTTCTGGCCCGCGCCATGGACCGGATCTTCATCCTCCACGCGGACCACGAACAGAACGCTTCGACCTCGACCGTGCGTCTGGCCGGATCGTCGGGTGCCAATCCGTTCGCCTGTATCGCTGCGGGCATTGCCTGTCTTTGGGGCCCAAGCCATGGCGGGGCCAATGAAGAGGCCCTGATGATGCTGAAGGAGATCGGCACCGTCGACCGCATTCCTGAATATGTTCAGGGCGTGAAGGACCGCAAATATCGCCTGATGGGCTTTGGTCACCGCGTCTATAAGAACTATGACCCGCGCGCGACCGTCATGCAGAAGACCTGCCATGAGGTTCTGGCCGCGGTGGGCGACCCCAACGATCCGCTGTTGAAGGTGGCCATGGAACTGGAAAAGATCGCCCTGAGCGATCCCTATTTCGTGGAACGTAAGCTCTATCCGAACATCGACTTCTATTCGGGCATCACCCTCAAGGCGATGGGCTTCCCCACCGACATGTTCACCGTTCTGTTCGCTCTGGCCCGCACCGTCGGCTGGATCTCGCAGTGGAAAGAAATGTTCGAAGACCCAGCGCGCAAGATCGGCCGTCCTCGCCAGCTCTATACCGGAGCCCTGCAACGCGATTTCGTCGATATCGAACAGCGTTAAGCCACGGGCCTCTGGTCAAAATGAAAAGGGCGGGACCTCGCGGTTCCGCCCTTTTTTGTGTCTGGTGTCGACCCTAGCCGCGCTTCAGATAGTCCATCACCACATCTGCGGCCCGTTCGGCCGGATCAGGCCCACCTCGGCCCATCTTGTCGAGGGCGG
The DNA here is from genome assembly GCA_041182125.1 of Pseudomonadota bacterium. Taxonomy (GTDB): domain Bacteria; phylum Pseudomonadota; class Alphaproteobacteria; order Caulobacterales; family Caulobacteraceae; genus CAISGS01. Next base: position 551 of record JBEGOG010000312.1, on the reverse strand, counting down.
CGAACTGATCGGCGGACTGGTTGGCGCGGCGTTCGGGATCATCGAGCAGGTCGGACACCGCCTTGGCCAGCAAGGGGCCGGTGCAGCGGTCCTGCAAAAATTCCGGGGCGACATAACGGCCTGCTGCAATATTAAACAGGGTGACATAGGGGGTGCGGAGCAAGAGCTTCAGCACCGCATAGGTCACCGCCCCGATCCGGTAGCCGACCACCATCGGACAGCCCGCCAGAGCTAGCTCGGTCGTCACTGTGCCGCTACAGGCCAAAGCCGCCGTCGAGGCCACCATGGCGTCGCGTTTTAGGTCTTCACTGCGAAGGACATGGGCGCGGAACGGCCAACTGGCGACCTTGGCGGCGACCTGATCGGCCACGGTCGAGGCGGCAGGGACGACCACGTGCAGATGCGGATGGGTCGCCTTGATCAGCCGCAAGGCATCCTCAAAGGGGGGTAGGACCTTGGCGATCTCGGCCGGACGACTGCCAGGCAGGACCAGCAGGATCGGATCCTCACGCCCTGCGCCAATATGGGCACGCAGTCGAGCCGGATCAGCG
>JBEGOG010000311.1:0-2654 GCA_041182125.1 Pseudomonadota bacterium | reverse complement strand
CCCCGGCATTGGTGATGTTTTTGCTGGCATGGTCGCCGCTTTCGGCATACTTGCCGCCCTCCGCGCAGCCGAGGCGACGGGAAAGGGTCATGGGGCGACGGGCCTTGCTAAGAGAAGGGATAGGAACCTGTAGTCCGAATAGTCCTTGGGGCTTGGCCCGCTTTTGGATTGGCGAAGCAGGCGCATGATATCCAGCTTAGCTTGCCGAACGATGGTCAGCTTCATCGACGGGACGACATAGAGCATTTGCTGACCTGCGCCGATGCCCGCTACGAGGTCTGTCGGCAATTGATCCGCATGTTTGCCCATGTCGCTTAAGGCTGTCACCACATCCTTGCTTGGACTTGGCTTGGGCAGCCACCAGGTCAGACCGTAGGCTGGATTGACAGAGGTGCCGCGAAACAGCTCTGCGAAGGCGGCGGGATCGACGATCATCTGACCGTTCACCTTGCCACCGGCCCGGACAAACTCCCCGAACTTGGCCCATTCTCGGGCCGTCAGTTTGGCGCTGCGGGGCAGGAGCGGCATCTGGTCCTTGCCATAGTCCCAGTCCGCATATTTCACCCCAATCGGATCAAGGACGCGGGTACGCAGATAGATCAGGGGATCGCCGGGCTGGCCATGGGCGATCAGCTTGCGGCGCAGAACCTCTCCGAACACTTGGAACGGGGCGGGGCCATATTGGAAGGTCTGACCGGGCGATGCATTGAACGGCATGGTGATAGCATTGGCAAAGGTTGGCACCTGTCCAATCGTGCTGGGCAGGCCGCTGGTCAGGTTCAGCAATTGCCGAAGGGTGGTGGGCGCTTTCAGAGGGTCGGATTTCCATTCGGGGATCGTGTCCGCGACCTTTTCGTCTAAGGTCAGAAGTCCGTCCTGCACCGCAGCGGCGGCCAAGACACCCAAGAAGCTCTTGGAACCGGAATGGAGGTCGTGAGCGGTGGCCGCGTCGCCGACCGCATAGTCTTCGCAGACCACCACGCCATCTTCGAAGACCACGAGGCTGACCCCATCTTGCGCGCGATTATAGGCCTTCGCGTCCGCGCAGCCTTGCGGCGTGATGCTCGCCCAAGCTGAGGTGCACACAAGGCTTGCCGCACAAGCGGTCACGAGACGGATGAAGACTTTCATAGACCCGAGGGCTCCCTTGATCGAGCAGCGTGCGATCACCGCTCGATCCTTGGGGAGGCCATCGCCTCTCGTCAAGGCGATTTACATTTGAGTATCAAAAAGTTCAGTCCCGTTCGCTCTAGCCCACTAAAGCCTGCTCGGCACAGGCCTTGGCGGCGGGGTAATCGGCCTTGCCGTTGCTGGCGCGCATGGGCCGGTCTGCGACGACGATGAGCTTTGGCGTCTTGTAGCCCGCGAGGGATTTTCTCACGAAGGCGCGGACGTCGGCGGCATCGAGATTTTCACCTTCGACCATTTCTACGACGGCGGTGACGGACTGGCCCCACTTCTCGTCGGGCAGGCCAATGACCAGCGCATCGTCGATGGCGGGGTGGCGCTTGAGCACCTCCTCGACCTCTTCGGGGAAGACCTTCTCACCGGCGGTGTTAATACAGGCGCTGCCTCGGCCCAGCAGGGTCAGGGAGCCATCGGCCTCAACCTCGCACCAGTCGCCCGGGATGGAATAGCGGACGCCATCAATGACGCGGAAGGTCCTTGCCGACTTTTCCTCATCCTTGAAATAGCCGACGGGATTGGGCGGGCCGAGGGCCACCAGACCGCGAACGCCGGAGCCCGGCAGAACCGGCTGGTCGTTCTCGTCGAACACCCGGCAACGGTCGCTGAGCACGAACTTCGCGGTCGGGACCTCGCCATCCTTGGTCATGATGGAATTGCCCATGCCGATGGCTTCGGACGACGAGAAGCCGTCACTGAGCACCGCATTGGGCATGTGGTTGAGCAGGCCGCGCTTAATTTCTTGGCTCCACATCACGCCGGATGAGACCATGCCCACGACGCTGGAGACATTGAACTTGCCGACGTTGGCATCGAGCGCATTGAGCAGCGGGCGGCCAAAGCTGTCGCCAACCAGAACCAGACCGGTCGGCTGATGGTCGTGAATGGCCTGCAACATCTCATCCGCATCGAAGCTCTCGCCGGTCAGGGTGATGACGCAGCCACCGTTCAGATGGGCCCCCATGGCGGTCAGAAGGCCGGTGCCATGCATCAGCGGCGGAGCGGGCAGGAGGCGGCTGACCGGCGGTGTCGTCCTCATCTTTTCGCGCAATTCCTCATAGGTCTCTGGCACGGGACCCAGCTTGCGCTCATTTTGCAGCGTGATTTCGCGCATGTCGTCATGGTTCCACATCACGCCCTTGGGCATGCCGGTGGTGCCGCCGGTATAGATGAAGAGTTGATCCTCGCCTGACCGTTCGATCTTGAGCGCCGAGCCATCGCCCTCTGCGGTCAGGACCTCGAAGGCCTCAGCAAAGGGGGCTAGCAGCCCGTCCATGCTGATCTCAATCCAGTTCTTGACGTTGGGCAGGCGCGGGCGGATCTGAGCGATATTGTCTCGAAATTCAGAGGCATAGACCACGGTCTGGGCGTCGGAATTATCGAAAATGTACCAGACCTCGTCGGGCGTGTAGCGATAGTTGATATTGACGTGGGTCATGCGCGATTTGAACGCGGCGGACAGGGTGATG
>JBEGOG010000310.1:0-2655 GCA_041182125.1 Pseudomonadota bacterium | reverse complement strand
TCGATGAAATAGGTCAGGCTGTTGAGCAAGGTCGTCTTGCCCGAGCCTGTACCCCCCGAGATCAGGATGTTGCATCGACAGGCGCTGATCACCTTTAAGACCCGGGCACCATCGGGGCTGATCGATTTAAAATCGACCAGATTGCGCATGGTCAGCTTGTCTTTCTTGAACTTGCGGATGGTCAGGGTGGGGCCATCAATTGCCAATGGCGGGGCAATGACATTGACGCGGCTGCCATCGGGCAGGCGGGCATCACAGATGGGCGAGCTCTCATCGACCCGCCGACCCACCTGTGAGACGATCCGCTGACAGATATTCATCAGTTGGGCATTGTCACGAAAGCGGATGGTGGTCAGTTGAACCTTGCCATTGACCTCGATGAAGACCCGGTTGGCCCCATTGACCATGATGTCAGCAATGTCGTCGCGCATCAGTAGGGGCTCGAGTGGGCCATAGCCGAGAACATCATTGATAATGTCCTGAACCAGCGCGTCCTGCTCGGCGGAGGACAGGGTGACGTTCTTCAAGACAACGAGCTCAGCGACAATTTCGCGGATCTCATCAGCCGCGACGGTCGCAGACATCTGGGCCAGTTCGGGTAAATCAATGGTCGTGATCAGGGTCGAAAAGATCAGCGACTTGGTGGCTTGGTAATATTGGGCCCGCTCAGTGGAGGCCGGGTCCGTGGCCGCCGTGCCGATGCTTAAGGAGAGGGCCTTCGCTCCCGATTGGGCTTTCAGTCTGTCGGTCTCGGCCCGCATCTTGGCCGCAGTGGCTTCGAGCGCGGTGGGATGAGGCGATGCCAATTTGGACGGGGTGGCTAGGCCCTGCGAAGCGGGGTGGCTCCCCTGCTCCGAGAGGGGGGCTTCGCCTTTACTCGTGCCTGACCCTGCCGGGGGAGAGGGGGCGTCATCGGCGGAAAGGGGGCGCTTGCCAAACATCGACCGGACCTAGGACCGCTTGAACAGGCTGGAGAGAAGCGAGGCCTTTGCAGAGGTCGGACCTTCACGGCGACTAATCATCTGGGCGAGCCGGTTCAGGCCCTCTGCCACCTTGGCCTTGGGATTGATTGCATGGATCATCTGGCCATTATTGGCCGCCTCTCCAAAAAGTTTGGGCTCCCACGGCAGGATTAGGGAGGGGGCCAGACCAATGGCCTCACCAAACTCTGTTGGTGGGATTTCGGGGCGTCCGGTGACGCCCACCTGATTAAGGACCAGACGCGGCGGCGGGTCATTGGGCCTGGCCTGACGGATGAGGTCGATCAGAGCCTTGCTGTTTCGCAATGCGGCCAGATCGGGTGTGGACACGATCACCACATCATCGGCCGCAATGATCATCTGCCTGACCCAAGGTGACCACAGATGTGGCAGGTCCCACACCACGAAGGGTGCGCGGCGGCGTATCTTGCCCGCCACCTCCATATAGGCCTCCGTCGGATAGTCGAAGTCCCGCTCGAGGCTTGCTGGAGCGGAAAAGAGGCTCAGCCGTTCGGTGATCTGGACCAAGAACCGGTCGAGCAGGACGTCATCGACCCGGTCGGGCTGGCTTAAGGCGTCTATAATGCCCTGGGTCGGGTCCTGATTAAAATCTAAACCCGATGTGCCAAAGGCTAGGTCCAGATCGACCAGTACCGTGCTGACCCTGACCGATTCCGACAGGGCATAGGCGACATTGTGCGCCAGGATAGACGAGCCCACTCCACCCTTGGCCCCAACAAAGGCCACCATCCGGCCGATGAAGGGGGCTTCGGGATCGGCGAACAGGTTAGAGATCGCCTCAATGACCTGACCGATCTTGAGCGGGGCAACCAGATAGTCCGAAATGCCGCGCCGGATCAGTTCGCGATAGAGGCCAATATCGTTGGCCAGGCCGATGACAACCACCTTGGTGTCGGCATCACAGACCTCTGCCAAGCGGTCGAGCTGGTCCAGCAGGGGCCGCGCAGCCCCAGTCCATTCAACGATGATCAACTGAGGCGTGGTTTCGCTGCGATAGAGGTCGGTTGCCGCGCTGAGCCCGCCGGGCAGGATGCGCGATTGAACCTTGGCCATGCGCCGGTCCGCCAAGATGCGCTGGGCAAAGGCGGCCATGTCTGGTGTGTCGTGGAAAACGTGAATCGCAATAGGCGGCACATCTGCCCGACCCCCGACCTCGGTCGCGGGCTCGGCCCTGTCCAGATCGAGCAAGGGCGCAGGCCTATCGGTCACGGTCCCCATGGCTAGGGTACCGCTTTGGACACGGCCCCAGAGGCCTGGGCGTCCTTAGCCGATGAGGTCGCAGCCCCCTTGCGATAGAGCTCCAGTTGCAACAGTCGGCGAGCGGCATCGGCAGGATCTTGGGTTCGGGGACCGAGCAGATCATGGGGATTGACCACCTGCGCGGCGCGATTGGCGTTCAGCGCACAACCAAAACTGTCCGGTGCCTCATTGCCGTTCGAAATGGAAAGGTTGCCAACAAGGGCGGCGCAATTGACCTGCCGCACCGTGGCATGGTCATAGCGGATCCGAACCGGCGCATCGACAGCGCCGCCACCATCATAGCCGATCAGCTGCATCTGATGACGACCAAGCCCGGCCAGCTCTAGGGCCGATAGGGCTTCGGCGCTGGTCTCATAGGCCCCCGGTACGCCGGTCGAGGCGGCCTCTACTGTCA
>JBEGOG010000309.1:0-2664 GCA_041182125.1 Pseudomonadota bacterium | reverse complement strand
CACCATCAGGCGTCCTGACGGCTCGTGGAACCAGCGCATATAGGCATAGCCTGCGGCCAGCGGCAGGGGTACGCGGGCGGAGACATATTCAGGGAATTTGGTGTGGTAGCTGGTGGTAAAGGGCAGCTTCCATTCAAGGCAGATCCGCCGCGCCGCCAGGCCGATGGGGCCTTCGGTGGCGATGTGAATGGCTTCAGGCTCAAAGGATTTGAACCGATCTTGGATCGGTTCATAGGCCCCCACAGCCAGCTTGATTTCGGGATACATCGGCAGCGGGAAGGTCTTGAACTGGTCCGGCGAGATCACATCGACCTGATGGCCCATAGCCCGACATTCAGCGATGGTGCGCGTCAACGTGCGCACGACCCCATTGACCTGAGGCTCCCAAGCATCTGTGGCCAGCAGGATCCGCATCAGGCTGTGGCTCGCTCGCCAAGGGCCGGACGCGCGGTCCGATCCGACCTGCGCTCAATCATCGACCATGACCGCATCTTGGCCCACTCCAACAACTCGAGTCGTCCGTCCATATGCTCGACAAGGGCGGTGCAGCTCTCCACCCAATCGCCGTCATTTATATAGGTGATGCCGTCAATATCACGCATTTCGGCCTTGTGAATATGGCCGCAGATCACGCCGTCCACACCGCGACGACGTGCCTCATCGGCGACCGCCCCTTCGAAGTTCTCGATGAATTGCAAGGCGTTCTTCACTTTGCCCTTCAGGAAGGCTGACAGGCTCCAATAGCCAAAGCCCATCTTTCGTCGCGCATGGTTGAACAGAGTGTTCAGCATAAGGATGGTTCTATAGGACCAATCGCCGAGGAAGGCGAGCCACTTGGCATGCTGCACAACGCCGTCGAACTCGTCGCCATGGGTGACCAAAAAGGTCCGCCCGTCCGCAGTGGTATGGATGGCATCGCGAGCGATCACCACGCCGCCAAAATGGACGCCGCAATAGTCTCGTGCGACCTCATCATGGTTGCCGGGGACATAGATTACCGCTGTGCCCTTGCGGGCCATGCGCAGGACCTTTTGCACCACGTCATTGTGGGCCTGAGGCCAGTGCCAGCCCCCCTTAAGCTTCCAGCCGTCTATGATGTCGCCAATCAGATAGAGCTGTTCACATTCCATGCTGCGGATGAAGTCCAGCAGCAGCTCGGCCTGACAGCCACGCGTGCCCAAATGAACATCCGAAATGAAGACTGATCGAAAACTGTGGGTTGGGACGTCTGACGTCATAAGGCGGTCCGATGTGCAGGTCTGCTCAGCCCATGGGCAAACAGTGCCTGCCTAAGCTGATTGCGTGTCCGTTTTGTGAAATCGCGGCCTTGGTCCCCTGCGCGCTCTGGCGAGGTTGGATCAGGCGTGTATGAACACTATCTAGCGGGGGCGTCGCCCTTTGCGACGGTTGGTGGATTAGGCATTGAAACGGCAGACGAGCGATCCCGCTGAGATGAGCAGTTCGGCAAAGGACACACCCAAGTCCTTGCGGACCCGCGCCCGCATTCTCGATGCCGCCATGACCCTGTTCGCTGAGATCGGCTATCACGCGGCTAACAATGCCCGGATTGCTGAGGCAGCCGACCTGACGCGCGGCGCGATGCTCTATCATTTTGCCTCGCGCGAGGATTTGGTAGAGGCGGCCATCAGCCACATCCAGACCCTTCGTAACGCCCTATTTGAGGCGGCGGCACGAGATATTGCGCCGGGGGAAGATGTCAGCGAGCATGCCATCGAGTCCTACTGGCAACTGCTCCATACCGTGCCCTATATCGCCTTTGCGGAGTTGGAGGCTGTCGCCCGCACGGATGCCACCGTCCGCGCCTGTCTGGCGACCGCGCAGGAGGCCTTTGATCGGGCTCAGATCGGCGGTCAGACAACCGCCATGGTCAATGCTGGGGTCGGGCCCCGGTTCCAGACCACGCGCGATCTCGCCCGGTTCATGCTTGAGGGTCTGGCCCGCGGTGGGGTAACCTATGATCAGGACCAAAGGACCGAGCGTTTGCTCACCGTCATTAAGCGCGCCACCCATATGCTGAACCGCAAAGGTTCAGTGCAGGATCTTTGGCCCGATTAGAGCCCCTGGACGAACAGGGCTCGAAAGGCGCGGCCTGATCTCGTAACCTCCTGCCAAATCATCCAAGGAGGTTATCGCCATGTCTGTTGATCCATCCGGTGCCATCGACCCGACCCGCGAGCAGTTCAACCAGTTCAAGGCCCTGCCACGGGACCAGCCGGTTCACATGCTCAATCTGGTTCGCCTGCGCGATCTGGCCAACTATCCGAAAGACCATCCTCTGCATGGCAAGGGCCACTCTGGCCTAGAGGCCTATCGCGCCTATGGCCGCGAAAGTGCCGAAATCTTTAAGCGCGTCGGCGGCAAGCAGATCTGGGCCGGTAAGCCGCAAGTGGTGGTGACGGGCCCCTCGGATGAGCACTGGGACCTCGCCTTCATCGCCTACTATCCGACGGCGGGGGCCTTCCTCGAGATGGTCACCGATCCCCATTACCGCGTGGTCGTCGCCCACCGCACCGCCGGTGTGCTCGATTCGCGTCTGATCCGGATGGAGCCCCTCGAGCCGGGCGAAGGCTTCGGTGAATAGATAATGCTTACGTTGACGTAAACGGCATCTGGTGAGCGCGTGATCCATCCCCTAGGGTGCGC
>JBEGOG010000308.1:0-3385 GCA_041182125.1 Pseudomonadota bacterium | reverse complement strand
CTCTCCCCCTCAAGGGGGGAAAGGGCTTTATGAGAACCTTGTTTCTTCACCGCGTCATTGCGAGCGTAGCGAAGCAACCCAGTTGATTGCACCGAACCTGAGCGGATGTTCCCCTAGGTTGCTTCGGCGCGGTGCGCCTCGCAATGACGCGGCAAATGTCTTTCCGCTTTCCCCGCGCAGGCGGGGACCCAGACCCTTTCTCTGGCGGGAAACGGGCCGCTGGATTTCTGTTTTTGCGGGGATGTGGGGGCGAGGGCCTAACTGTCAGCCTTGATTTGTTGTTCTTCCTAACCGTTGCCTCTGACCGCATAGGCGGTTACATCCCTGTCAGCCCATTTCCTCGATCGTGAAGAGCGCCCGCGCCCCATGGCACAGCAATATATTTTCCAGATGCAAGGCCTGACCAAGGCCTATCCCGGTGGCAAGAAGGTGTTCGAGAACATCTGGCTGTCGTTCTATTCCGACGCCAAGATCGGCGTGGTCGGGGTCAACGGCTCGGGTAAGTCGACCCTGCTGAAGATCATGGCGGGGATCGATAAAGAATTTAACGGCGAGGCCAAGGCCGCTGACGGCATCAAGATGGGCTATCTCGAGCAAGAGCCCCATCTGGACGATAGCCTCGATGTGCGCGCCAATGTCATCGCCTGGTGCGAAGAAAAGAAGATTTTCGACCGCTATAACGAAGTCGCCACCCTGATGGGCGAGGAATATACCGACGAGCTGATGGAGGAGATGAACGCCCTTCAGGAGAAGATCGACGCGGGCGACCTGTGGGACATCGACAGCAAGATTGAAATGGCCATGGGCGCGCTGCGTTGCGCTCCCGATGACAGCCCCGTCGACAAGCTATCGGGCGGTGAGCGTCGCCGTATCGCCTTGGCGCGCCTGCTCCTGTCCAAGCCCGACATGCTGCTGCTCGATGAGCCGACCAACCACTTGGACGCCGAGTCCGTGGCCTGGTTGCAGCATCACCTCGAAAATTTCCCCGGCTGCGTCATCCTCGTGACCCACGACCGCTACTTCCTTGATCAGGTGACCAAGTGGACCCTGGAACTGGATCGCGGCAAGGGCATACCCTACGAGGGCAACTATTCTGGCTGGCTGGAGCAGAAGACCAAGCGCATCGTGCAGGAAAATAGCGAGTCCGAGGCCCGCCAGCGCGCCATGACCCGCGAACTGGAATGGGTGCGATCTTCGGCCAAAGCCCGCCAGTCCAAGTCCAAGGCCCGCTTGGCGGCCTATGAAGAGATGGTCAACCAGCAGGAGCGCGAAAAGCAATCCTTCGCCACCATCCAGATCCCGCCCGGGCCGCGCCTTGGCAATGTGGTCATCGAGGTCACCGACCTTAAGAAGTCGTTCGGCGACCGCGTCCTGTTCGATGGCTTGACCTTCAAGCTGCCCCCGAACGGCATTGTCGGAGTCATCGGTCCGAACGGCGCGGGTAAGTCGACTCTGTTCAAGCTGATCACCGGCCAAGAGACCCCGGACACCGGCACGGTGCGCCTCGGTGAGACGGTCAAGCTTGCCTATGTCGATCAGAGCCGCGATGCGCTCGATCCCAACAAGAACGTCTGGCAGGAGGTCTCTCAGGGTCTGGACGTGCTCAAGGTCGGCGCGCGCGAAATCAACACCCGCTCCTATGTCGGTTCGTTCAACTTCCGGGGCGGTGACCAGCAAAAGAAGGTCGGGCTGCTGTCCGGTGGTGAGCGTAACCGCGTCCACCTGGCCAAGACCCTGACCACTGGCGGCAATGTCATCCTGCTCGATGAGCCGACCAACGACCTCGACATCGAAACCTTGCAGAACCTCGAAGAGGCTCTGGAGGAGTTCGCTGGGTGCGCCGTGGTGATCAGCCACGACCGCTGGTTCCTAGACCGTCTGGCCACCCACATCCTCGCCTTTGAAGGCGACGGCCATGTGGAATGGTTCGAGGGCAACTTTGAAGCCTACGAGGAAGACAAGAAGCGCCGTCTGGGTGCCGACAGCCTGATCCCCAAGCGCCTCAAGTTCCAGAAGTTCGGACGCTAAACACACCATGACCAAGCCCGTCGTCGCCCTGACCCACCCGATGCTCAAGAGTCTGGAGGGGCCGCTGTCTCACGCCTACGAGGTGCTTCGGGTTTGGGACCTGGCCGATCCCCTCGATTGGGCCAAGGGACCGGGCCAGAGGGCTCAGGCGCTGATCGGCGCGGGCGAGCATGGTTTTGCGCCGGAGTTCTACGAAAATCTGCCCAACCTCGGTCTCGTCGCCTGCGTCAGCGTTGGATATGACGCCTATGATCCGGTGTTCCTGCGCGGTCGCGGTGTCGAACTAACCCATGCTGACAGTCTCAATGCCGACGATGTCGCTGACCAAGCTGTTGGCGCAGCATTGGCCTCTTGGCGTCTGATCCTTGAGGGCGACCGCATGGTGCGCGCGGGGGCTTGGACCCCGTCCTATCGTGGCCCGCTTCGTCCGGCCTTACGGGGCAAGACGGCGGGGATCGTTGGCCTTGGGGCCATCGGTCTGGCCATTGCCAAGCGCTTGCCCGCCTTTGGACTTGAGATTGCCTGGTGGGGTCCGCGGCCTTTGCGCTATGTTGCCGATCTGGTCGAGTTGGCCAAGCAGTCGGATATCCTGTTCGTGGCCTGCCGCGCCGATGCCTCCAATGTCGGCTTGATCAGCCAAGAGGTCATCACCGCCCTTGGCCCGCAAGGCCTGCTGGTCAATGTCGCGCGCGGTTCGGTGGTGGATGAAACCGCCCTGATTGCGGCGCTGAAGTCCGGGGCACTGGGCCGGGCAGCGCTCGATGTCTATGAGGTCGAACCGACGCCGGCGGCGCGTTGGGCCGATGTTCCCAATACGCTTTTGACGCCTCACACGGCGGGTCAGAGTGTCGAAGGGCTTCCGGCCATGATCAGCCAGACTTTCGAAAATCTACGCCGTCATTTCGCAGGTGAGACCCTATTAAGTCCAGTTCCATAATCTTAGGTATTCTATTGATAATTCCGATGGGTTTAAGAAATTAAATCAATTAGCCCTTTGCTTTTGGCGATAGTACAGTTCAATGGCCAATGATCGCTGGCCGTTCCAAGCTGGCACTGCAAAGGGAAGGGAAGAGAAGATGAGCCTCGCAAACAGCAAGACCTTGGAAAACCTGAAGGACGCCTTCGCAGGCGAAAGCCAAGCCAACCGTCGTTACCTCTATTTCGCGCACAAGGCTGACATCGAAGGCTACAACGACGTCGCCGCTGTCTTCCGTTCCACCGCTGAAGGTGAAACCGGCCACGCGCACGGCCATCTGGAATTCATGGAAGCCGTTGGCGACCCCGCGACCGGCCTGCCCATCGGCGGCACTGAGAACAATCTCAAGGCCTCCATCGCCGGTGAGACCCACGAATATAC
>JBEGOG010000307.1:0-4356 GCA_041182125.1 Pseudomonadota bacterium | reverse complement strand
TTCCTGTTCGGCCCGGTCGACGGCGGTATAGGCGGCGGCATTGATCACGGCGCTAGGCTTGATCTGAGCGATCAGAGCGCCGGGGTCACCGCCAGCGGCAAGATCTAGGGTCTCACGACCGGCAAAGACCATGGCGATCTGCTGGGTGCGCGCCAGACGCGCCAATTCTTGAGCCACCTGCCCAGTCCGGCCAAAGACGAGGATCGGGGCGCTCTGCATCCAATTAGAAGGGCGAGACGAAGGTCTTGAAACCACCCGCCGCGCGATCCTTATCGGCCAAAACCGCATCGGCTTCGCTTACGGGCCAGTCGATGGCGAGGTCGGGATCGTTCCAGACAATGGCCCCCTCGGCCTCAGCGGACCAATGTTCATTGACCAGATAGGCGACATGGGTATCGGGCTCGAGGGTACAAAAACCGTGGGCGAACCCGGCGGGCACCAAAATCTGGTTCCACTTTTCCGCCGAGATTTCCGCTCCGACCCACTGACCATAGGTCGGCGAGCCTTTGCGAATATCGACCGCCACATCGTAGATCCGGCCGGAAAGGACGCGGACCAACTTGTCTTGGGCGAAGGGCGGGGCTTGGAAATGCAGGCCTCGAACCGTGCCGACGGGCCGCGAGAGGGACTGATTTTCTTGGATGAAATCGATCTCAATACCGGCATTACGCAGGGTCGCGCGGTTCCAGGTTTCACTGAAAAAGCCGCGATCATCGCCAAATTGGCGCGGCCACAGCAGTTTTACCTCAGGAAGAGCGAGCGATTCGATGCGCATCAGGCTTTGGCCTTAAGATCGACGCCAAGGCGTTGGCCATCATAACGATCACGAAGCGGCTGCCACCAATCGCGGTTGGCCAGATACCATTCGACCGTCTTGCGAAGGCCCGAGGCAAAGTCCTCTTGCGCGGTCCAACCGAGCTCGGACTTGAGCTTGGTCGCATCAATCGCATAGCGCTGATCGTGGCCGGGGCGGTCCTTGACGAAGGTAATCAGGCCTCGGCGGGGTCCTGTTGGCAGGGCCGGGGTCAGTTCATCCAACAGGTCGCACACTGCGCACACCACATCCAGATTGGTCCGCTCATTATTGCCACCGACATTATAGGTCTCGCCAGGCCTGCCTTGCGTCGCGATCAGGGTCAGGGCCCGGGCGTGATCATCGACATAGAGCCAGTCACGGATGTTCAGACCATTGCCATAGACCGGTAAAGGCTTGCCCTCCATCGCGTTCAAGATGGTCAGGGGGACGAGCTTTTCAGGAAAGTGATAGGGCCCGTAATTGTTCGAGCAGTTGGAGACCACCACCGGCAGGCCATAGGTATGGAACCAGGCCTTGGCCAGATGATCGGAAGCGGCCTTCGAGGCCGAATAGGGCGAACGCGGATCATAGGCCGTCGTCTCGTGGAAATGGCCCGTATCGCCAAGGCTGCCATAGACCTCATCGGTCGAGACATGCAGATAACGGAATCCATCCTTCTTTTCCCCCTCAAGCCCGCGCCAATAGACCAGCGCCGCCTGCAGCATGACAAAAGAGCCAACCACATTGGTGAAGATGAAGGGATCGGCTCCATCAATCGAGCGGTCCACATGACTTTCGGCGGCCAGATGCATCACCACATCCGGCTGAAACTGAGCAAAGGCGGCGGCCATGGCCGGTGCGTCGGTAATATCGGCCTTGAAACTATAGCCATTCGCGCCCTTCACGGGATCGAGAGAGGCGAGGCTGGAGGCGTAGGTGAGCTTGTCAATATTGAGTACGGTGGCGTTCAAAGACAGGACCTGATGGCGACAGACCGCTGAACCGATAAATCCCGCACCTCCCGTAACCAAAACTCTCATAATCCGCCTAGCCCACTGCATTTTTTAGGTATTGCCCCCCGCATTACCAGCCGCAGGACCCTTTTGGAACCCAAATTGACCCCAGTGGTTGATCAAACATAGCCAATCATGCCAATCCATAGACTGTATGAATGATGGCCTTCCCGCCGACATCGAACCGTCTGAGGGCGCAGCGATGAAGGAGGGAGTTTCGAGGTGGTTTTTGTCGCAACTTCAACAGATGCCCCTATGGCCCAAGACCGTCAGCCTTTGCGAGGACTTGCGTCAATGGGCCATCGGTCACGGCTATCCGATCTGGATGAGGCTGGGCATTGACCATGATCAAGGCGGTTTCTTCGAAAAGATCGACCACCACGGAAACCCCGTCGCCTTGCCGAGGCGAGGCCGGGTAAGCCCAAGGCAGCTCTATTGTTTCGCGATGGCCGCTGAGTTGGGCTCGTCCTTCGATACTAACGCCATCTTGCAAGCCAGCGTCGAAACCTATCTGGACCGCTTCTTCCGGCCCGATGGCCTGATCCGCACGCTGGTCGATGCCGACGGCGCGGTGCTGGACGATTCGGTGTCGCTCTATGATCAGGCCTTTGGCCTATTTGCGCTGGCCAGCGTCACGCGAACCCAAACGCAAATCCAAGGGCTAGAGGCACGCGCCAAGCGTTTGCTCGAACAGTTGAAGGCGCGGCAGGCCAATCGCTTGGGCGGGTTTGACGAGACGGCACCACGCACCCTCCCCCTTCAGTCCAACCCTCATATGCACCTGTTCGAGGCGACCTTAGCTTGGACGGAGGTCAGCAACGATCCGATCTGGCAAGCCCAAGCCGACGAGAGTGCTGAGCGCTGTCTGTCGAAATTTATCGAGCCGAACCTTGGCTGCGTGCGCGAATATTTCGACGGGGATTGGAACGCGAGCGCGGGCGTTGAGGGCCTCAAGTTCGAGCCCGGTCACCAGTTCGAATGGGGCTGGCTGCTCCTGCGCTGGGGCAAGGCCAAGTCTCGTCCGGACGCTATCGCCGCCGCACGCAAGATGATCGCGCTGGCAGAAACCCACGGGATCGATCCTGTCAGGGGCGTGGCCTATAATGTGCTGCTCAGCGACCTCAGCGTTCATGATGCTCAGTCTCGGCTATGGCCGCAAACCGAGCGGATTAAGGCTGGTATCCTATTGGCGCAAATGACCGGCGAGCCCGAGGCTCTGCGCGGCGTGGTCGAGGGGGCGCTTGGCCTGATGAAATATCTCGATGTGCCGATTACAGGCCTTTGGCATGACCGCATGCAGCCCGATGGCAGCTTCATCGACGAGGCTGCGCCCGCGAGCTCGTTCTACCACATCATCTGCGCCATCGTGGAACTGCACCGGGCGGTCAAGGCAGTGGGCTAGGCCTTGGCCTTGGCCTCTCGCAAGGCCTTGATGGCGGCAATGGCCAGCTTCAGGTCTTGTGCGCGGTCCATGGGCAGGACCACCAGACCCTCTGAGGTCGATACCACCACCAGATTATCGACCCCAATCACGGCCACAGGCGCACCA
Source organism: Pseudomonadota bacterium (assembly GCA_041182125.1). Lineage (GTDB taxonomy): Bacteria > Pseudomonadota > Alphaproteobacteria > Caulobacterales > Caulobacteraceae > CAISGS01. The sequence continues at coordinate 998 of JBEGOG010000307.1, read as the reverse complement.
TCGGTCCAGATCAGGCTGTTGGTCGTCTCAATCGCCACCGCTTCGCCGTGCAACAGATTGGCCGCAGCATCCTTGGTCCCCAGCCGGTGGATCTCGCTCCAAGAACCGACATCGGCCCAGCCCATCGAACAGGGCGCAACAGCGGCCAGCTTCGTCTTTTCCATCACCGCAATATCGACCGGTTCGGACGGACAGGCTTGGAAAGCCTCTGCATCGAGCCGCACAACGCGGCCCTCGGTCGCCGCCCGAGACCAGGACAGACCGGCCTGCTCAGCGATCTTGGGAGCCAAAGCTGCCATCTCGCTCAGCAACACATCGGGCGCAAACAGAAAGATACCCGCGTTCCAGACATAGTCCCCCTCGGCCAGATACTGTTCAGCTCGCTCGCGGCTGGGCTTCTCGGCAAAGCGGCGGACCGCGAAAACGCCCTCATCTAGCCGGTCCCCCTGCTGGATATAGCCATAGCCGGTCTCGGGGCGGTCGGCCTCGATGCCAAAGGTGACGATGTGGCTAACGGCGGTCGTTGCAGCCGCCGCAATGACCCTCATGAAAGCGTCTGGATCGGCAATAATATGGTCGGCCGGTAAAAGCAGCACGAGGGCTGAAGGGTCCAGTTCTCGCACAGCCGCCGCTGCAATATAGGCCGCCGCCGCCGTGTTGCGGCCAAAGGGCTCCAGCACGATCTTGACCGCCGCGCGATCCACCGCAGCCAGTTGGTGGTCGATAGTGGCCAGATGGTCTTCAGCACAGATAATGACCGGCGGGGTAAAGGTCAGGGCACCGCTGTCCTGTGCCCGCAGCACCGTATCTTGCAGCATGGTGTGCTCGGACCCGAGGGCGTGGAACTGCTTGGGCATGCCGGGATGGGACAGGGGCCAGAGCCGCGTGCCTGCCCCGCCGCTCAAAATGACCGGGGTGATCTTGCAAGGCGTCAAGGCGCTGAACTTCCCAACTGAACCGATCCCCGTTCTAGGCTTTAATCCCTAGACCTCTTGATT
>JBEGOG010000306.1:2689-4342 GCA_041182125.1 Pseudomonadota bacterium | reverse complement strand
TACGATATAGGCTTGCGCCATGGTCATTTCCTCATGTCAGTGAACAGACCAGACCGCTCATTTGCCGCCTCGCCCTTTTCGAAGCCTCAAAATGCGCGTGTTACAATTGCTCTGTAAAGTCACGATCGCGCGTCTGCCCTAAGGTCACCTGACACGCGGGAGGGGCATGAATGGACGCAGGACCTTGGGGCACTCGCAGGCCCAGTGCCTCAAAACCAAAGGTCAGCGGCAGGAATTATCAAAGAGTCCGGGATGTTTGGAACAAATCTGCGTTTTTAGGGCTGAGGTCCTAAGGCCACGCGCCAAGCGAAAATACGGTTTTAGGCCTTAGGTGGGGCGCAGGATTGGCGAACGATCAGCTCGAAATCCAACATCCGCCGGATCGGCAGCTTGTCATCCATCGCCCGTCTGGCCTCACCGCTGATCAGGATATCGGCGGCAGCGGCAGCCATCTCGTTGATCGGCTGGCGCACGGTCGTCAGCGGTGGCCAAACCACCCGAGCAGTCGGCGTATCGTCAAAGCCTGCGACGGAGAGGTCGTTGGGCACGGACAGGCCCATCCGAGCCGCCGTCGACATCACGCCCAAGGCCATGCCGTCGCTGGCCGCAAAGATGGCGGTCGGACGCTCCGGATGGCGCAGCAGTTGCTCACCCGCCTGAACCCCCGACTGAAAGGTGAAATAGCCTTGTGCCAGCAGGTCCGGTTGCACCGGCAGGCCGTGATCGGCCATCGCCGCCTGAAACCCATCAAACCGTCGGTAGGATGAGCCATGGTCGGGGTGACCGCGCACAAAGCCAATGCGCCGATGACCCAGACCCAGCAGATAGTTGGTCATGTCATAGGCGGCCTTATAGTCGTCCATATAGACGCTCGGTCCCCGGTCGCGATCCCGTTCAGGCGAGATTCGCACATAGGGCGTGCGGCTGGCCTCAAGCATGGCCAAGATGGCGGGGTGGTCAGAGACCGGCGGTGTGATGATCACCCCATCGACCCGTACATTGAACACCATAGCCTCAAGCTGCGAGTCTGCGGTTTCTGAGCGGTTGTCGACGGGCTCGACCACGAGGTGATAGCCCGACACCCGGCAGCGGGTAATGGCCCCGATCTGGGCTTCGCTGACATAGGCGGGGTTGGGATTGTCGAAACAGAGGCCAATCAGAAAGGACCGCGAGCCCGCGAGGCTGCGGGCCGACAGGTTCGGTCGATAGCCAAGGGCCGTCACCGCCTCCTGCACCCGTTCACGGGTCTCAGGTCGGACATTGGCCTCGTTGTTCAGGACGCGTGATACGGTCTTGATCGAGACGCCCGCCCGATCGGCAACGTCATTAATGGTGATGGCAGCGACGGACGTGGCCTTAACCCTTCGAACGGTTGGCACCGAGGGACGATGCGCGGCGCGACCCTAATGCACAGCGGCCGGAAAATAAACTGCACCCGCCAAGATCTGATCGATCTGAGCCTGCACTTTACCGCGTCCTCACGCCCTTCTATAGCACAGGGCCGAAGAGCAGACCGCAATTTGGGCGAACAGGAGACGGGGTGCATGGCCGATGGGCCGCTGCGCAGATTGGCGGGGGGGCGTCACCTATGGGCCGCTTCAGCGGTCGTGCTTGGCCTGTCCGCGATCGCCGTCGTCGCGGTGTCCGAGGCAC
>JBEGOG010000306.1:0-2680 GCA_041182125.1 Pseudomonadota bacterium | reverse complement strand
CCCAAGCGGGTCGTATCGCTCGACTATTGCGCCGACCAGTTCGTCCTGAAATTCGCAGACCGCAGCCAGATTCTCGCCCTATCGAGCCAGTCACAGGCCAGCCATTCCTATATGCGCAAGGCGGCTAAGGGCCTGCCTCAGGTCCGGTCCCGCGCCGAGTCGGTTCTGGCCCTAGAGCCGGATCTGGTGGTTCGCACCTATGGCGGCGGTCCCGATGCCGCGCGGTTTTTCCAAGCCTCCGGCACGCCCGTCCTGCAGCTGGGCGAGGCCGATCAATATGAGGGTATTCGCGGCAATCTTCGACTGGCGGCCAAGGGCCTTGGCCATCCTGAACGCGGCGAGGCCGCCGTGCGCCAGTTTGATGCCACCCTTGCCAAGGCCAAGCGCCAAGGCCCGCCCGTCGAGGCGCTCTATGTGACCTCCGGCGGGGTGCAGGCGGGATCCGATACCAGCCTTGGCCAGATGATGGCGACGGCGGGCCTGACCCCCTATGATGCACGCCACCGGGGCTGGAGCGAACTGCCGCTGGAAAGGCTAGCGGCCAAGGCGCCGAGCATGGTCGTGACCGGCTTTATGAGTTTAGGTGAAGTGGATCTCTTTCCTTGGTCTTCTGCCCGTCATCCACTGGTGCGCCAGAGCCTCAAATCACGCCCCACGGTCGCCCTGCCAGGTGCAGTGACCGCCTGTTCGGGCTGGTTCCTAGCCGACGCCACCTTGGACATGGCCAAGGGCGGAGATGTTTTACGCGGTAAGCGGCCATGAACTCTGGCCCGACCGATCATAGCCGCAGCCTGATTCCGGCCCTCGCGGCGGCGAGCCTTTTAGCCGTGATCTTGGCCTGTAGCTTGGGCGAAACGCCCATGGCTTTGGGCAAGGTCCTCGCCACCCTGTTTGGCGGCGGTGATGCCACCAGCCAGACGATCGTCTGGTCCATTCGTCTGCCCCGCGCACTATCGGCCTGGATCGTTGGGGCCAGTCTGGGCCTATCGGGCGCGGCCATGCAGGGGCTTTTGCGCAATCCCTTGGCCGAGCCGGGCGTGCTGGGCGTCTCGGTCACAGCCTCGCTTGGTGCCGTGATCGCCATCTATTATGGCTTTAGCGCCAGCTTTGCCCCGGCCCTGCAGATCGGCGCCGTGATTGGTGCCCTGTCGGCCACCGCCCTGATCGCCTTTGCCGCCCAAAGGGTGCGCGACATGGTCGGGTTGATCCTGATCGGGGTCGGCCTGTCCAGTCTGGCGGGCGCGCTCCTGTCGCTCCTGATGAACCTCGCGCCCAATCCCTTTACGCTGAACGATATGGTCAGTTGGCTGATGGGGTCGGTGGCCAATCGCAGCATGTCCGACATTGCCCTCTCCGGCCCGATCATCGCCGTCGGAGCCCTGATCCTCCTAGCGACACGGCGCGGTCTTTCAGCCCTGACCCTTGGCGAAGAAGCCGCACACGGGCTGGGGCTTGATCTGACCCGTACGCGAGTTTTAGTGGCAGTGGGCTGTGGTCTGGCGACGGGAGGGTCCGTGGCGCTGGCCGGAGCCATCGGCTTTGTCGGCATTGTCACGCCCCATCTGGTACGCCCGCTGGTCGGGTCTGATCCGGGCCGGGCTCTGGTTCCCTCAGCGCTGGCGGGCGGGGTCCTCTTGGTTCTGGCCGATGTCGGGGCACGGTTAGTGCCGAGCGATAATGAGCTTAAGCTCGGCGTCGTCGCGGCCTTGGTCGGCGCACCCATCTTCCTGTGGATCGCCGCGCGGCGCAGTGCGCAGGGCAAGGCCCAATGAGCACGCCGCTCCTCTCCCTGCAAAAGGCCGTGGTCCGGAGGGGCCACAAGGAGATCCTTAAGGGTCTCAGCCTCGATCTCTATGCCGGTGAATTGGTCGGGCTTTTGGGCCCCAATGGCTCGGGCAAGACCACGGCGGCGCGCAGCCTGCTGGGTCTCACCCCCCTCACCAGCGGCAGCGCCCTGAGTGGCGGCGATCCGGTGACCAGCCTCAGCGCCACGGCCCGCGCACGCCGCGTGGCCTATCTGCCGCAAAGCCGCCCCGTCGCTTGGCCCATAGCTGTGCATGAGGCCATCGCTCTTGGCCGGTTCGCCTATGGGGGTCAGACCGGACGCCTCAGCCCCATCGATCAGGCCGCCGTTGATGAAGCCGTTGAGGCCTGTGATCTGAAAGATCTGCTCGATCGCGACATCACCACCCTATCGGGCGGAGAGGCCGCGCGGGTTCATGTCGCCAGAGCCCTCGCCGCCAAGGCACCGGCCCTGATTGCCGATGAGCCGACCGCCGCCCTCGATCCGCTGCATCAATGGACGATCATGCAGGTCTTGGCCCACCAGGCCGCAAAGGGATGCGGTATCCTGACCGTGGTTCACGATGTGACCCTAGCGGTTCAGTTCTGCACGCGAGTGGTGGTGATTAAGGAGGGCGAGTGCCTCGCCTCTGGCCCGCCTGCCGAGGTCCTGACGCCAGACCTGTTGGCAAAGGCCTATGGCATTGACGCGCGCTGGACCTGTGACGCCGATGGCTCAGCGCTGGTGGTCCACGGCCCGGCCGTTCAAGGCCTCTAACGAAAAAGGGGCGCGCCACCAATGGCAGCACGCCCGCTTGATCGGTCTTAACTAGCCGTTCGGCTTGCCCTTTTTGGAAGGCTTAGGCTTCTTGGTGAAGGGGGCCTTACCCTCGAAAGC
>JBEGOG010000305.1:0-4465 GCA_041182125.1 Pseudomonadota bacterium | reverse complement strand
GTTACCGCTGCGGGTGCTGCCTTTTCGGGTGCATCTTCCACCGCAATCGGTGTGCGTTGAATCGTCGGCTCAGCGACGGGCGTGACCTTGGCTTCCGATATCGGCTTAGCGGCAGGGGTGACAGGGGCCAGTTGAACCGGCGCGCTGATCGCAGTGCTGGCGGGTGCGCTAGGGGGCGCGCTGGCATCAACGACAATCGGATATTCCGGTGAGCGACCTTTCAATCCGGCACATCCCGATAGAACGCTGGCCGACAAAAGGAGCGTGATAATCTGGCGCTGGTTCATGATGGTCTCTTCAGCCCGCTTCGACAGGGGTTCGCGTGATCATAACGGGGCTGAATCGCCCAAAAGGGCAAGGGTGATGACCGCTTACCCAAGGCAGAGCGCGCACCGATGGCGCAAAATTGCACATCAATTTCGCCCGAATGATGTCCCGCCTCTCGCCCAGAGACGCGAACAGCGCTAAGAGACCGGCCTATGAGCAACACCCCGACCCCCGACTCGTCGGCTGCCAAGGCGGCCCCCAGTTCCAGCGCTGCCACGGGCAAGTCCATGGCCGAATATGCCCGCGAGTTTGGGCTAAAGCCGGAAGAATATGAGCTGGTTCTCAAGCGCCTTGAGCGCGAGCCTAATTTGGTCGAATTGGGTGTGTTCAGTGTCATGTGGAGCGAGCACTGCTCCTACAAGTCTTCGCGTCGTCACCTGCGCAAGTTCCCGGTCACCGGGCCGCGCGTCCTGATCGGCCCGGGCGAGAACGCTGGTGTTATCGACATCGGCGACGGTCAGGCGGCGGTCTTCAAGATGGAGTCGCACAACCACCCCTCCTATATCGAGCCCTATCAGGGCGCGGCCACCGGCGTTGGCGGCATCATGCGCGATGTCTTTACGATGGGCGCGCGTCCTATCGCCCTGCTCAACGCTCTGCGCTTTGGCGAGCCCTCCCATCCCAAGACCCGCCGTCTGGTGTCGGGCGTGGTCAGCGGCATTGGCGGCTATGGCAACTGCGTCGGCGTTCCGACTGTCGGCGGCGAAACCCAGTTTCATGCGGGCTATAACGGCAACATCCTAGTCAATGCCATGTGCGTGGGCCTCGCCGATGCTGACAAGATTTTCTTGTCTGCGGCTCCGGCACCCGGATTGCCGGTGGTCTATTTCGGTTCCAAGACCGGCCGCGACGGTATCCATGGTGCGACCATGGCCTCGGCGGAGTTCGACGAGGATTCTGACGAGAAGCGGCCCACCGTCCAGGTCGGCGACCCCTTTGCCGAAAAGCTGCTGATCGAAGCGACGCTTGAACTGATGGCCTGCGGTGCGGTCGCGGCCATTCAGGACATGGGGGCGGCTGGCCTGACCTCGTCCTCGGTCGAAATGGCGGGTAAGGGCGGCCTCGGTATCGCGCTTGACCTCGACGCCGTGCCGCAGCGTGAAACGGGCATGAGCGCCTATGAGATGATGCTGTCGGAAAGCCAAGAGCGGATGCTGGCCATCCTCAAGCCCGGCCGCGAGCCCGACGCCTATCGCGTGTTCGAAAAATGGGGCCTCGATGCCGCGGTGATCGGCTGGACCACGGAAACGGGCCGGATCGTCCTGACCCACAGACGGTGTGCGACCTACCGCTGGGTCCCCTGTCGGATGACGCGCCGCTCTATGATCGTCCTTGGGTGCAGCCTGCCTTGAGCCCCCGGATCGAAGCGGACGCGGTTCCTGCGCCTGCTGATTGGTCAAAGACGGTGCTGGACCTTCTTTCGACCCCTGACATGGCCTCAAAGCCACGTGATGGCCGACACCTTGGCCGACAGCGCCACGGCGGCGGATGCGGGCATGGTTCGCGTACACGGCACGCGCAAGGCTCTGGCCATGACCAGTGACTGCACGCCGCGCTATGTTCAAGCGGACCCTTACGAGGGTGGCAAGCAGGCGGTGGCCGAGGCCTGGCGCAATCTGATCTCGGTGGGTGCCGAACCCATCGCCATCACCGACAATCTCAATTTCGGCAATCCCGAGCGTCCCGAGATCATGGGCCAGATTGTTCGGGCCATTGACGGCATGGCCGAGGCCTGCGCCGTCCTGACCTTCCCTGTCGTGTCGGGCAATGTGTCGCTTTATAACGAGACCAATGGCGTCGCCATCCCGCCAACCCCGACGGTTGGCGCTGTGGGCCTGCTTCAGGACTATGACCGCCGCGCCGGCTATGGCGGGCTCAAGGCTGGCCAGGTGCTGGTCTTGGTTGGTGCCTCGACCGGAGAGCTGGGATCGTCGATCTATCTGCGTGACGTTTTGGGCCGGGAAGAGGGCGCGCCGCCGCCGGTCGATCTGGCCGTTGAGTTGCGCAATGGCCTGTTGGTCCGTAGCCTCATCCTCGAGGGCTATACCAGCGTCGTGCATGACCTGTCTGACGGTGGCCTGCTGATCGCAGCGGCTGAGATGACGATGGCCTCTAAGGTCGGTGCCATGCTGACCCTGTCCGGTGACTTGGCCGACCATGCCGCCCTTCTGGGTGAGGATCAGGCGCGTTATCTGATCGCGCTGGATCGCTCCAACCTTGACCATCTGGATAGCGCCGCAGAGGCTGCTGGCGTGCCCTATGAGGTCATTGGCCAGGCAGGCGGATGTGAGTTGGCAGTACAGGGGCGCGGCGGCTTGCTGTTCGCCCTAGACCTCGACGATCTGAGCGCGGCCCACGAAGGTTGGATGCCGAGCTTTATGGACGCTCCCGTTTAGATTTAAGGATTGCCCATGCCCATGTCTGCAACGGCCCTAGAGGCTGATCTGCGCGATGCCTTTCCCGAGGCCGAAATCGAGATTCAGGACCTTGCCGGAGACGGCGACCACTATAAGGCCCGCATCGTATCAACGGCCTTTGCGGGCTTGCCGCGCGTGCGGCAACATCAACTGGTCTATGCCGCGCTGAAGGGAAAGATGGGCGGAGAGCTGCATGCGCTTGCCCTCGAAACCTCGGTGCCGACGATCAGCGCTTAACGCTTAATTCATGGCTTAAGCTTGACCCGGACCCTGGGGTTACCTAGCTGTGTAGATACACCTTTTGAGGCACGACCATGACCGACTCTTCTGCACCCACCTCTGCCGATCAATTCATTGCCAAGACCATCGCCGATCACGCCGTGGTTCTGTTCATGAAGGGCGTGCCCGACCAGCCGCGCTGTGGCTTCTCTGCGGTGACGGTGCAAATCTTAGATCATCTCGGCGTGGAGTTTGTCGGCGTCGATGTCCTGCAGGATGATGACCTGCGAAATGGCATAAAGACCTTTAGTGACTGGCCAACCATTCCCCAGCTCTACGTCAAGGGTGAGTTTATTGGCGGCTCTGATATTGTCCGGGAAATGTTCCAATCTGGCGAGCTGAAGACCGTCATGGCCCAGCAGGGTCTTTTGGAAGCTTAACTGCGACGCAGTCCTTATCGCCGCGAGAGTCGAGGGCGACGAGCGCTGTGGCAATTTGCGCCGCAAAAAATAGTTGTCCACATGGCTTTAATGAATTATTTAGGATTGGTAGCTTAGAAAGCTCATAACTAGAGCAGGAGGCTCTTATGATCAGTGATGTACCTGCAAGAAGCGGTACGATCCTGACACCCGCAAATCTAGACGCGGGTGCTGGACCTGCAGCTTCTAAAACGCCGACCCCCTCTGCGAGTGGGAGTCCCTTGGCGGCTGCCGTAGCGACAGACCCCAAGAGCGTAGCCTTGGCTCAAGCCAATGCGCGCGTGAAAGAGGGCAAGCAAGCCCTAACTCAAATGCTGTCCGCGATGAATCCTGATGCCATGACGGCAGCAGACGCCGCGAAGATTGCGAAACAGATTGTTGCCGCTGCGCAAGAGGCTGTCAGCCTCGGTGGTAGCCGCATGGCCTTGCTTGAGCCCAGCTTGCCTGTGTTGAGCTCGGCCAGCCGCATGGCTATCCAGAAGCAGGCCGATAACAACGGTTAGGCCGTTATTTTTCTTCGTGCTTGATCCACAAAAAAAGGCCCCGGTTTCCCGGGGCCTTTTCTGTGTCTGACGGGTTGAGGATCAGGACGAATAGTATTCGATAACCAGGTTCGGTTCCATCTTCACCGGATAAGGAACTTCGGAAAGTTCTGGGACGCGGATGAACTTGGCCGACAGGCCCTTGGCGTCGACTTCGACATAGTCGGTGAACTCACGCTCGCTCGACTGGATGGCTTCGAGAACCAGCGCCATATTGCGCGAACGCTCACGAACCTCGATGACATCGCCGATCTTGCAGCGATAGGAAGCGATGTTGACCTTCTGGCCGTTCACGGTGACGTGGCCGTGGTTGACGAACTGACGGGCAGCGAACACGGTCGGAACGAACTTGGCGCGATAGACGATGGCGTCCAAGCGGCTTTCCAACAGGCCGATCAGGTTCTCAGAGGTGTTGCCCTTGCGGCGATCGGCCTCTTCATAGATGCGCGAGAACTGCTTTTCGGTCAGGTTGCCGTAATAG
>JBEGOG010000304.1:0-3262 GCA_041182125.1 Pseudomonadota bacterium | reverse complement strand
GCCGCCTGCGGCCTGGGCCACCGCGACGAAATCTTCGGCGGAAGAATTGACGGCAATGTCAGCGCCTAAGGCGAGGGCTTGAGCCGCCTTCTCGGCGCTTCTTGCTGTGACAATGACCTTGGCCCCTGCGGCCTTAGCCATCTGAATGGCCATGACGCCGATGCCAGAGGTAGCCCCATGGATCATCAGGGTCTCACCCGCCTTGAGCGCCCCATGTTCGAAGACATTCACATAGACGGTTAGCGCCGTTTCGGGCAGGGCCGCAGCCTGCACAAAGTCCAGTCCCTTGGGAACCGGCAGGGCATGACGCCCATCGACCACGCAATATTGCGCATAACCACCGCCGCCGAGCAGGGCGGTGACCGCGTCCCCGACCTTCCAGCGTTTGGTGCCCTCACCGACGGCGACAACCTCGCCCGAAGCTTCTAGGCCCAGAATGTCGGGCGCGCCGGGAGGCGGCGGATAGAAGCCCATCCGCTGTAACAGGTCCGGGCGATTAACCCCGGCTGAGCGGGTCTTGATCAGGATTTCGCCCGGGCCAACCTTGGGGATGGGGCGCTGTTCAGGCCGCCTTCAATCGAAACGGCGATCATAGTGTCGTCCATAATGTCCCCATGGGCTTGCATCGGCGATCTGTTGGGTCACAGATAGACGGGCTTGCGCGCGAAACCAAGGGCGTGCCTGAGACTTAAGGAGGATGAGGCCATGAACGACGAACCTGCAGAACCTCGCACGGGCCGTGGTCAGATCCTGTTGGCACTGGGCCGCGAGGACCTAGAGCTCTATAGCGCCGAGGAATTGACAGGCCGGATTGCCGATCTCAAGGCTGAGATTGTGCGCATTGAGGCCCAGATGGCCAAAAAGGCCAATGTCCGCTCCTCTGCTGATGCCCTGTTCAGCTTCAAATCGGATGACCCCTCCGCTTAAGGACGGTTTTGGCGTATAGGTTGCTTGTAGCGTCCCGGCTACGCCTCTGAGCGGCGGGATTTGGGCAAGACTAGGACGGCAATGAGCGATTTAGGCACAGCGGCAGTCATTGATTGGCGGGCCCGTCAGGTGAACGACTTCACCCGGTCGGAGCTGTTTGCCCGGACCTTTGCTGAGGGTATGGATCTGGTCGAAGAAGCCGCCGCCTACCTAGACGGCGGCGGACGTCACGATTCCAAACTTCTGTCGCGCAACACAGCATTGGCCTATGCGGGCCAGAGTATGCGCCTGACCACGCGGCTGATGCAGGTGGTGTCGTGGCTGCTGGTGCAGCGCTCGGTGCGTGACGGTGAGATCGCGCCCTCTGATGCGTGCGAAGAACGCTATCGGCTCGCGCCAGAGCCCGCCGACCGCGATCAGGGGCTTCTGCAGGACGATTTACCGGCTGGATTGGTGGATCTGTTGGAGCGATCCGAACGGCTCTATGAGCGGGTCTTGCATCTGGACCGGCGCCTCTATGTGGAGGCCGAGGTTGTGGCCGAGCCCAACCCTGTGCTGAGTCAATTCCAACGGCTGAACGACGCCTTTGGGCCGAAGGGTTAGACGACAGGATCAAGGGGTTGTGACACCCCTTAATCCTGCTTAATCAACGGCTTATCCGCCGTTCGAAATTTCCAAAACCTCTTCCACAGTCCGAAGGCCAGGGCGCTGGGCATTGACAAGAACGCCCATATTGCCCGGCAGGTGCTTGTTATCGAGCATCTTTTCGTGGGCATCAGGAATGCCGTCCCAGCCGAACACTTCCGAGAGGCACGGATCGATACGGCGCTCGATAACCAGTTGGTTGGCGGCAGAGGCCTGGGCCAGATTGGCGAAGTGGCTGCCCTGAACGCGCTTTTGACGCATCCACAGGAAGCGGGCGTCCATGGTCAGGTTGAAGCCGGAGGTACCGGCGCAGATCACCACCATGCCGCCGCGCTTGACCACAAACACCGACACCGGGAACGTCGCTTCGCCGGGATGTTCGAACACCATGTCGACATCCTTGCCGCCGGTGATCTGCCACAGGGCCTTACCGAACTTGCGGCTCTCTTTCATATAGTCGTTAAATTCGGGTCCATTAACCGTGGGTAGTTGGCCCCAGCAGTTAAAGTCGCTGCGATTGAGGACCGCCTTGGCCCCCATCGACATGACGAAATCGCGCTTATCTTCGGAGGAGACCACGCCGATGGCGTTGGCACCCGAAACGGCACAGAGTTGGGTCGCAAAGACGCCGAGGCCGCCCGAGGCGCCCCAGATCAGCACATTGTCGCCCGGACGGATGATGTGAGGGCGGTGGCCGAACAGCATGCGGTAGGCGGTGGCGAGCGTCAGGGTGTAGCAGGCACTCTCTTCCCAGGTCAGATGCTTGGGACGCGGCATCAACTGGCGCGACTGAACCCGCGTGAACTGGGCAAAGCTGCCGTCCGGGGTCTCGTAGCCCCATATACGCTGCGAGGTCGAGAACATCGGATCTCCGCCGTTGCACTCCTCGTCGTCACCATCATCCTGGTTGCAGTGGATGACCACCTCGTCCCCAGGCTTCCAGCGACGCACCTTGGCCCCGACGGCCCAGACCACGCCCGAAGCATCAGACCCGGCAATATGATAGGGTTGCTTATGGCCATCGAGCGGGCTGATCGGCTCGCCGAGCGCGGCCCAAACGCCATTATAGTTGACGCCAGCGGCCATCACGAGGACCAGAACCTCATCCTCGCCAATGGTTGGGGTCTCAACGACTTCGAGCTGCATGGCCTTGTTCGGGCGACCATGGCGTTCCTTGCGGATCGTCCAGGCATGCATGCGGGCAGGGACGTGATAGGCCGGCGGAATCTCGCCGATCTCATAGAGGTCCTTCAAGGCAGGGGCAGTCATAGCAGTGCTGGTCATGGTGCGGTTCCGGTCTTGGCGTGGTCTCGATTGGGGCGGCAACCCCGCAGATCTTAAGGCTGCCCGACAATAGTCAGCCCCTGACCCGCTTGTTTTGGGTGGTTTCAAGCAAGACCGTGCCCTTGAAGGGGCCCCATCTCAATTGTCCGGTCATTACCGTGGGACAAGCCAGCGAGGCTGGCAAGAGGCTTTTTTGCAACGCAGCACAAGAAATTGTGCGCCGCGATGGTCTTCCCCAATCAAGACAGTGGATTGCCGCAGCCTCGGTGAATGATAAAGTCCGGACAATTGCTCTGCAGCCCACCGACTAGGATGATCGAACATGTCCGCCAAGCCGTTCCAACATGCGCCAGACGCCCCGTGGATCATCCGCACCTATGCTGGCCACTCGACGGCGGACAAGTCC
>JBEGOG010000303.1:0-2696 GCA_041182125.1 Pseudomonadota bacterium | reverse complement strand
AGCTTGGTTGCAGGCTCTGATCGTGGGGATGATCGACGTGCGGAACATGATGATTGCGTCTTTGATGGCGCTGGGTTTGAGCAGTCCGGTTTTGGCCGAAGGGGTGACCCGGGTTGGATCGGATAAGTCGCCGATTGCGACAGCTGTGACAGTGCCTGCCGGGGCCATGACCCTCTATGTCAGCGGTCAATTGCCCGCGGTCGCTGATCCTGCCGCTCCCGCAGGAACCAAGGCCTCCTATGGCGACACCAAGACCCAGACCCTGAGCGTCCTCAAAAAGATCGAAGATATTCTTAAGGCGCACGGCATGAGCGCGGCCGATGTCGTCAATATGCATGTCTATCTGACCGGCGATCCTGATCTGGGCGGCAAGATGGACTTTGCCGGTATGATGGGGGCCTACAACCAGTTCTATGGCACCGCCGAACAGCCCAACAAGCCCTCACGCGCCACCATTCAGGTCGCGGCCTTGGCGGGCCCGGGTTTTCTGGTCGAGATCGAAGTCATCGCCGCCAAGATGCCCTGACCTCGACGGATCCGGGGGCGGCGACGTCTCCGGGGCCAGTCCTTCTAACCACCACATTTCGCCCCAAGGCGGTTCACGCGAACCGTCCATGAGCCCCCTTGTGCCCTTGCGGCGCAGCGTGATTGATCAAGGAATAGAACATGTCGATGATGGATGAGACGACCGGTCCGGCAGCTGGCATCCTTACGCGCAGGCGGTTTATCGAGCGCTTGGGTCTGGTCGGTGGGACCACCATGATCCTCGCGGGGATGGAGGCCTTGGGCTTTGGCATCGGTTCGGCCCATGCTGCGCCGCCGGTCCTGAGCGGATCGGGCAATGGCAAGTCGATTGTGGTTCTGGGGGCGGGTCTGGCCGGTATGACGGCGGCCTATGAGCTGACCAAGTCCGGCTACAAGGTCACGGTCCTAGAGGCCCGCAGCTTTGCCGGTGGCCGTTGCCAGACCGCCCGCGCCGGGGTGACGATCACCGAGCTGGGCGGGCAGGCCCAGACCTGTAACTTCGACGACGGCCTATACATCAATCACGGCCCTTGGCGCATCCCCTACCATCACCGCTCGACCCTGCACTACACCAAGACCTTGGGCGTGCCGCTGGAGCTGTTCGTCAACGATAACGACAATTCCTACGTCTATTTCGAAAAGGGTACCGGCCCTCTGGCGGGCAAGCCGGTCCGAAAGGGTCAGATCGCCGCTGATGCGCGCGGCAATGCGGCCGAACTTCTGGCCAAGGTCGTCAATAAGGGCGGTCTGGACCTGCCGATGACACAAGAAGACCGCGACCTGTTCGTGGCCTATCTGGTCAATGAGGGCTACCTCTCGCCCAAGGACCTAGCCTATTCGGGCGCAGAGGGACGCGGCTATGAGATCCACCCCGGCGCAGGGGTTGATCCGGGCCCCGGCAAGCTGAGCACACCCTACAGCATGACCGATGTGCTCCATTCCAAGACCTGGTCGGTTCTGACTTCGGTGGCTGGCTATGAGCAGCAGCGCACCATGTTCCAGCCGGTCGGCGGCATGGACCGACTTGCTAAGGCCTTTGAAAAGCAGGTCGGCCACCTGATCCGCTATTCGTCGGTGGTCCAGAAGATCAAGCAGTCCGATGCCGGGGTCGAGGTCGCCTATACCGACGCCGACGGCAAGCCTGCGGTGGTCAAGGGTGACTATTGCATCTGCACCATTCCCCTGTCGGTCTTGAAGATGATCGATATGAATGTCTCGGCCCCGTTCAAGGAGGCGATGAACAATGTCGCCTATGCCCCCGTGGGCAAGATCGGCCTGCAGATGAAGCGCCGGTTCTGGGAAGAGGACCACGCGATCTATGGCGGTCACGTCCATACGGACATGCGCGATATCGGCTCCATGTCCTTGCCCTCGACGGGTTTCCAAAGCCAAAAGGGCGTGATCCTCGGCTATTACCAGTTCGGCAATGAAGCGGCCAAGATCAGCGCCAAGACCCCCGCCGAGCGCGCCGCCCATGCGGTGGCGGCAGGCCAGAAAATCTTCCCCGAATATGCCGAGAACTTCGAGACCGCCTTCTCCGTAGCCTGGCACCGGGTGGCGTACAATCTGGGCGGCTGGGCCGAATGGAAGGAAGAGGGTCGGCGGGACTATTACCCGACCCTGTGCAAGCCCGATGGCCGCATCTATCTCGCCGGCGAACACCTCAGCTACATGACCGGCTGGCAGGCCGGTGCCATCGAGTCCGCGTGGCAGCAGATCGCCCATCTGCACCAGCGCGTCATGGCTTAGAAGGAGACGTTTCGATGAAATCCCTCATTCTTGCAGGACCCATGATCGCAAGTCTGATCAGCCTTTCGGACGCGCAGGCGGCCCCGGCAACAGGGGCTGCCCTGTTCGCCGAGAACTGCGCCGCCTGCCATCAGCCGAAGGGCGAAGGCATTCCCGGTGCCTTTCCCGCCTTGGCCAAGAGCGCCTTTGTGAAGGGCGATCCCAAGGTCGTGGCCGCCACCATCCTCAATGGGCGCGGCGGTATGCCGAGCTTTAAGAGCGACCTTAGTGATACCGAAATTGCCACGGTCCTGACCTTTGTCCGCGCCTCTTGGGGCAACAGGGCCGTGCCCGTCACCCCTGTGGTGGTGGCCTCCGCCCGCAGTGCCAAGATGGCCGAGGGCCCACGAAAGATCATGCAGGCGCATTAGGGGGTTTTAAAC
>JBEGOG010000302.1:0-3256 GCA_041182125.1 Pseudomonadota bacterium | reverse complement strand
TCAGGCCATGGGGCCCCTGGGTCTGGCGACGATCCGTGCAGACATGGGTGGCTTCTTTGGTGCGGTCGGCATCTTGGCTGTCTGGGCAGCCTTTAAGGGGCAGGGCAAGGTCTTGACGGCACCTCTGTTGCTCGTTGCCCTGGCCCTGACGGGACGCGTTATTGCCGTGGCCATGGGAGGGCTGACCCCCGATATGGTCCAGCCGATGGTTACCGAAGCGGTGCTGATTGTCGCCTTCGCGGCTGGTCGGCGTTTTATCTAAATTCAGACGAAATAACCGATCAATGGGCATTGCCAGAGCAGGCAGTGCCCATTGTCTATTGGCACCCATGGTGCAATAATAAACTACAGATCAAGCAGCCGCGCTGAGAGGGCTGCAGCGGAGGTGAGCCATGGCCGACCAAGATAAACCCAAATCCGACCGCCCAAAGATTGACCGGCGATCGCTCCTGCTCGGTGCTGGCGCGGGTGTTGGCGGGGCGGTGGCCCTTGCGGCGGGTGGCGCAGCCATCAAGTCGGCGACCTCTTCGCTCATTGCCCCCTCGGCCCTGCCGCCCGGATGAGGTCATGGCCCCCAAAGGCGCGCCCAATGTCGTGGTGATCATTCTCGACGATCTCGGATTTGCCGATCTGGGCTGCTATGGCGGTGAGGTCTCGACGCCCAATATCGATGGTTTGGCCAATGGCGGTCTGCGCTATGTCAATTTCCGGACCACGGCCATGTGTTCCTGTACACGTGCTGCTCTGCTAACGGGTCTGAACCACCACTCGGCTGGCATGGGCTGGCTGGCCGATGTCGATTCCGGCTATCCGGGCTATCGCGGCGACCTGACGCGGCAAGCCATGACCCTGCCTGAGGTCCTGCGCGACTCCGGCTGGTCGACTTTCTTGACCGGCAAATGGCACGTCAACAATTCCGAGAGCAACGGCCCCAACGGCCCCTATCATAACTGGCCGACCCACCGTGGCTTTGACCGGGCCTATTGGTATCAGGGCCATTCCAGCGACCATTTCCGCCCTGGAGCCCTCTTTGACGGGACAGCCCATGTCGAGGCGGGTGGTGAGGGTTATTATCTCAGTGACGATTTAGCCGAGCGGGCGACCGGCTATATCCGTACCCAAAAGCTACTGGCCCCCGAAAAGCCGTTCTATCTGCAGGTGGCCTTTGGCGGGCCCCATTCGCCTCTCCAGTCGAAGCCCGAAGACCGCGACCTGCACAAGGGCCGCTTCGATGCCGGTTGGGACGTGATCCGCAAACAGCGTCTTGAGCGGCAAAAGGCGTTGGGTATTGCGCAGGACACGGTGGAACTGCCGCCCCTGTCCTTTGGAGCAGAGCCTTGGGACAGCCTCAGTGCGCTGCAAAAGAAGGTCTATGCCCGCTATATGGAGGTCTATGCCGGGATGATAACCGGCGTGGACCGGGCTGTTGGCAAGATCGTGGCGGAACTCGAGGCGCTCGGTGTTCGTGACGACACCCTGATCATGCTGTTCTCCGACAATGGGGCCTCGGCGGAAGGGACCACGACCGGCACGCCCAACATCTTCGCCCCTGCCTTTGGTCGTGAAGTGCCGATCGAAAAGGCCGCTGAGATGCTCGACCATATGGGCGAGGATGGCTCCTTCCCGCACTATCCCATCGGTTGGACCAATGCCTCAGGCACGCCCTATCGCCTCTATAAGCAATATGCCGCTCTCGGCGGGGTCGCTGATCCCTTGATCGTGTCTTGGCCCAAGACTGTCGATGAGAAGGGGGCCGTGCGCCGCCAATTTGTCCACGTGGTGGACCTCTTTCCAACGATCCTAGAGGCCTGCGGAGTCAAGCGGCCCGAACTCTATCTGGGCGAACCGCAAAAGCCGGTCGAGGGGGCCAGTGTCCTTGGCACCCTGACCTCGAAAGAGGCCAAGACCCGCACCGAGCAATATTTCGAACTGGGCGGCTTTAGGGCCTATCAGGACGGGGATTGGCGGCTGGTCGCGGTCCATACGCGCGGCAAGCCCTATGAGGAAGACACCTGGGCTCTGTACGACCTGTCTAAGGACCCGAACGAAATGCAGGACCTGTCGGCCCAGCATCCAGACGTGGTCAAGAGCCTGATCGCCAAGTGGGATGCAGCGGCGGTGGCGCACAATGTCCTGCCGCTGGATGACAGGCCCTTGCTGATGAAGCTGTCACAAACCCGCATGAAGAAGATGCGCAAGGTCTGGGATATTCGCCCGCCCATCGACATGATCCCGTCAGACATCTCGCCCATCGTCTGCGGCATGAGCCATTCGTTCGAGGTGACTTTGAACCGTCCCAAGGGCGATGAGGACGGCGTTCTGGTGGCCCATGGCTCCAGCCCCGCCGGCTATGTGCTCTATGTCGATAAGGGCTATTTGGTCTATGAGAGCAGCCTCTTGCCGTGGGTCGACAAGATCACCTCGTCGGTCAAGCTGCCCAAGGGCACCTCTAAGGTCAAATATGTCCAGAAGATGAAGTCGCGGCCCTTCGACGGCAGTGGCGCGCTCTACATCAACGGCGCCAAGGTCGGCGAGCACGTCTTCGGGCGGGTCCTGTTCTCGCCCGGCTATGATGGGTTCTGCATCGGGTCTGACCTCGGCAATCGGGTCTCTACGGCCTATGAGGGTCCCAACCCCTTTAAGGGCAAGATCGAGCGCGTTCTGATCAATGTGGACACCGCGCCGCTCAATCCGTTGGAGATCATGCGCTTCATGAATGAGATGAAGATCAGGGTATGAGCCTAGGGGCTTTGAGCGCCACAACCCGCCGGGTTCTTATCCCGGCGGGGACCTATCGGCTGGGCTCCGAGGCTCACTATGCCGAAGAACGGCCCGTCCGTTCGGTTGCGCTTGAGGCCTTCGAGATCGACATCCATCCAGTGACCAACGCCGCCTTCGCCGCTTTCGTTGAGGCGACGGGCTGGGTGACACTGGCAGAGCGGGCTGATCCGCCCGGTTCGGGGGTCTTCACGCCGAGCCAAGGCCCCATTGCTCTGGATGATCCGCGTCGATGGTGGCGTCACGAGGCTCAGGCCTGCTGGAAGCGGCCACGTGGAGAAGGCTCTGACCTGACCGGTCTGGCCGACCATCCGGTGGTCCATATCGCCTTGGAAGATGCCAAGGCCTATGCCGACTGGCGGGGCCTATCCCTGCCGACCGAGGCCCAGTGGGAGGCAGCGGCGCGGGGTGGTCTGACCGAGGCGCAATATGCTTGGGGCGAGACCTTCAAGCCAGACGGGCGGCTGATGGCCAATGT
>JBEGOG010000301.1:0-2715 GCA_041182125.1 Pseudomonadota bacterium | reverse complement strand
GGCCCCCTACGGCGCTGCGCGCCACTTCCCCCAGAGGGGGAAGATCTTGGAGCGTCAAATCTTCCCCCTCTGGGGGAAGTCCCGGCACAGCCGGGGAAGGGGGTTCTACTCTGCCCTCAAAGCCGGATCGAAGCAGACCTGGCGTGGGCAGGCAAACCTTCGGCTTCGGCCAGCGCCACGGTGGCTCCGGCCAACTTGGCGAAGGCTTCGGCATCGCACTGGATCAGCGAGGTGCGCTTGAGGAAATCATAGATGGACAGGCCCGAGCTGAACCGTGCCGCGCGGCTGGTCGGTAGGACGTGGTTGGAGCCCGCCACATAGTCGCCAATGGCTTCGGGCGCGTGACGTCCCAAGAAGATGGCTCCGGCGTGACGAACGCGGTCCGACAGGCGTTCTGGCTGTTCGACAGCGAATTCGACATGCTCCGGCGCGATCAGATCGACCAGAGGCGGGCTGTCCTCCAGAGGACAGATCACCACCGCGCCGTGATTGCGCCAAGAGGCCGCAGCATCCTCACCCGTCGCCAAGGTCTTGAGCTGAGCTTGGATGGCCGCGCAGACCGCATCGGCGAAGGCCTGATCGTCCGTGATCAGGATCGATTGCGCCGCTGGATCATGCTCAGCTTGCGACAGAAGGTCAGCCGCGATCCAGTCGGGATTGTTGGCCCCATCGGCGACAACCACGATCTCAGATGGACCGGCTAGGGCATCAATGCCGACCACACCGTAAAGTCTGCGCTTAGCCGCCGTCACAAAGGCATTGCCCGGGCCAACAATCTTATCGACCGCCGCAATGGGACCTGCCCCATAGGCCAGAGCGGCCACCGCATGGGCCCCGCCTAGGCGCCAGATCTCAGTCACACCCGCCGCCTTGGCCGCCGCCAACACAGCCGGCTGCATCCGGCCGGGCGGCGTGACCATGGCAATCCGGTCCACCCCTGCCACCTTGGCCGGAACCGCATTCATCAGCAC
Organism: Pseudomonadota bacterium; assembly: GCA_041182125.1. GTDB lineage: Bacteria > Pseudomonadota > Alphaproteobacteria > Caulobacterales > Caulobacteraceae > CAISGS01. The sequence continues at coordinate 1,744 of JBEGOG010000301.1, read as the reverse complement.
GGTCGAGGGATAGGCGGCCCGGCCACCGGGGACATAGATGCCGACAGCCTCCAGCGGTGTCCAACGCCAGCCAAGACGCGTACCCGTCTCATCCGTCCACTGGGCATCAGCGGGCCGCTGGCGCGCGTGATAGGTACGGATTCGGTCGGCCGCAAAGTCGATGGCGTCGCGCACGGACTGCGGACAGGCCGCTGCCCCGGCGTCGATCTCGTCAGCCGTCACCCGCAAGGTCTCTTCGGTCAGCGAGGCGCGGTCAAACTGCTCGGCAAAGCGCAGGACCGCAGGCAGGCCCTCGGTCTTCACCGCCTGAACGATAGCGGCCACGGCCACATCAACCTCAGCCGCAGAGCCGCGCTCCTCGTTCAAAAAGGCGCGAAAATCGGCGGCAAAACCGGGATCGGAAACATTAAAACGGCGCATGGCTCTTACTCAGGTCAGGTCGTGCTTGGGCGCGCGAGGCGTTGGCCAAGGAGAACTAAGGTCGGCGGCGATAATATCAATCATCTCGACCTCGGCACGCAGGTCCCCTCCGCCTGCAAAGGTCAGGATTATGGCACCGCCGGGCGCTTCTCCCGGCTCAAAACTGATGGCCAGAAGTTCGACCACAGCGTCCTTAACATCACGGCGAAGGTTGCGGGTCTTAACCGCCATCACGCCGCCAAACTGCACACCTGTACGGACGCGCTCTTGCGTACGCGCGCCATTTTCCCAGCGATAGCGATTGAGGGCCAAGGTGAGTTGGCGCGCAGAGGCCTGATAGGCGATATCGCCGATCTGACAGACAGCATCTTGCAAGGCCGCTGAGATCACGGCGAGATCGTCCGTGTCCTCAGCCAGCAGTCGCAAAGGGGCCTTTGAAGCCGCCATTGAGCCTAGTCCTCTTCTGATCCAGAGCCCTTGATCCGGCGCACATTGGCTCCGCAAGCGCCGAGTTTTTCTTCCAAACGTTCGAAGCCGCGATCCAGATGATAGACGCGGTTGACCATGGTCTCGCCTTTTGCGGCCAATCCAGCGATGACCAAGCTCACAGAGGCGCGCAAATCGGTCGCCATCACTTGGGCTCCATTGAGCCGCTCGACCCCGCGCACACGCGCCTCGCCGCCATGGACCGAAATGTCGGCCCCAAGCCGCGCCAGTTCAGGAACGTGCATGAAGCGGTTCTCGAAAATGGTTTCGCGAATAACGCTTTCGCCGTCGGCCGTGGTCATCAGGGCCATAAATTGGGCCTGAAGGTCGGTGGCAAAGCCGGGATAGGGCGTGGTGTCGATATTGACGGCCTTCAGACGTCCAGGCCCACGGCGAATGATCATGCCGTCTGCGGTTGGCGTGACGCTAACGCCCGCCTCAATCAGCTTGTCGGTCAGGGCTTGGTTAAAGTCGAAGCGGGTATTGGTCAGGCGCACCTCACCCCCGGCCATGGCTGCGGCCAGCGCATAGGTGCCCGTCTCGATCCGGTCAGCAATGACCGCATGGCTGCCGCCACCTAGGCGCGCCACGCCGGTGATGGGGATGGTCGGTGTCCCCGCCCCTTCGACCTTGGCACCCATCATGTTCAGACAGTCAGCCAGATCGCCAATTTCCGGCTCGCAGGCCGAATTGTGCAGGACCGTGACGCCCTCGGCTGTGGTCATCAGGGCCATGAATTGGGCCTGACGGTCGGTGGCAAAGCCGGGATAGGGCGTGGTGTCGATATTGACGGCCTTCAGACGTCCAGGCCCACGGCGAATGATCATGCCGTCTGCGG
>JBEGOG010000300.1:0-3067 GCA_041182125.1 Pseudomonadota bacterium | reverse complement strand
CCGCGCAGCTGGGCGATGTCGTGTTCGTCGAGGTGCCAGACCTCGGCAAGGTCTTGGCCGTCGGCGCCAGCCCCGCCGGTGTCGAGAGCGTCAAGGCCGCCTCAGATGTCTATGCGCCCGTCTCTGGCGAGGTCGTCGAGGCCAATAGCGATCTGGCCTCCGCTCCGGAAACGGTCAATGCCGATCCCGAAGGCGCGGGCTGGTTTGCCAAGCTCAAGATCGCTGATCCCAGCCAGCTCGAGGGCCTGATGGACCGCGCCGCCTACGACGCCTTCCTCGCCTCGCTTTAACGCCACCCTTTGCGAACTGCCCCTGTTGGAGGCCTGCCTATGCGTTATCTGCCCCTAAGTCCCGCTGACCGTTCGGCCATGCTCGGCGTCATTGGCGCTGCGACCATTGATGACCTGTTCGTCGATGTGCCCCATGCGGCGCGGCGGGACCAGCCTGTCGACCTGCCGTTCCATCAGGGCGAGCTGGAGGTGGAGCGGGCGCTCTCGGCCATGGCCGGGCGCAACCGGACCGCAGGGCAGGGGCCGTTCTTCTGCGGGGCGGGGGCCTATCGCCACCATGTGCCCGCCACCGTCGACCACATCATTCAGCGCTCGGAGTTCTTGACCAGCTACACGCCCTATCAGCCGGAAATTGCTCAAGGCACCTTGCAATATCTGTTCGAGTTCCAGACACAGGTCGCCGCCTTGACTGGCATGGATGTGGCCAACGCCTCCATGTATGACGGCTCCACCGCAACCGCAGAGGCGGTGATGATGGCCGCGCGGGTGACCCGGCGTGGCAAGGCTGTGCTGTCGGGCGGGGTGCATCCGCACTATGCCCGCACGGTCGAGACCTTAGCCAAGGTGGCGGGCGTCGAGGTCCAGCGTCTGGACGGTGCCATCGACGGCGAGGCCGCCGTGCTGGAGGCCATCGATGCGGGCACCGCCTGCGTCGTCGTTCAGACCCCGAACCTGTTCGGCACCGTCACCGATGTCAGCGCCATTGCCGCCGCCGCTCAGGCCAAGGGGGCGCTGCTGATCGTCGTGGTCACAGAGGTCGTGTCTCTGGGGCTGCTCAAGAGCCCCGGCGAGATGGGCGCGGACATTGTCGTGGCCGAGGGCCAGTCGATCGGCAACGCCCTGAACTTTGGCGGACCCTATGTCGGCCTGTTTGCGGCGCGTGAAAAATATGTCCGCCAGATGCCCGGAAGACTGTGCGGCGCGACGGTCGTTGACGATGGCCGACGCGGCTTTGTCTTGACCCTGTCGACCCGCGAGCAGCATATCCGCCGTGACAAGGCGACCTCGAATATTTGCACGAATTCAGGACTTTGTGCGCTTTCATTCAGTGTTCACATGAGTCTGTTGGGCGAGGCTGGACTGCGCAAGCTGGCCGCCGTCAACCATGCCAAGGCCCGCGAACTGCACGCTGCGCTGGCCGCCGTGCCGGGGGTCGAGATCCTGACCAAGCGGTTCTTCAACGAGTTTGCCATTCGCGTTCCGGGTTCGGCGGCCAGCCTGGTCGAGACCTTGGCAGTGCAGGGCATATTGGCCGGCGTGCCGGTGTCGCGTCTGTCGCCTCGCGGCGAGATGGACGATGTGCTGCTGGTCTGCGCGACCGAAACCACCACCACGTCCGATATCGCGGCCCTTGCCGCAGCGCTTAAGGGGGCTTTCTAAGATGAGCATGAACTCAGTCGGCCGTCCGACCCGGCCCGCCCTGGCGGCCACCTTGCCCGGCGCTGTTCCCGCCACCCTCGGCGGTGGACGCGGCCTGTTGCAGGACGAGGCCCTGATCTTTGAACGTGACGGCAGGGACAGCAGCGGCGTCGCTTTGCCCGAGCCGTCGCACGATGCGTCCGACCTCGGCGATCTGGTGCGCACCGCGCCTATCGGCCTGCCGGGCCTTAGCGAGCCGGAGGCCATGCGCCACTATGTGCGCCTCAGCCAAAAGAACCACGCCATCGATCTGGCGCTCTATCCGCTCGGCTCCTGCACGATGAAACACAATCCGCGCCTCAATGAGAAGATGGCGCGCTTGCCCGGCTTTGCCGATGTCCATCCCTTGCAGCCCCAGTCGACGGTGCAGGGGGCGTTGGAGCTGATGGACCAGCTGGCCCACTGGCTGATGACCCTGACCGGCATGTCTGCCGTGGCCATGTCGCCCAAGGCGGGAGCCCATGGCGAGCTATGCGGCCTGCTGGCCATCCGTGCTGCCCATGAAGCCCGTGGAGACGCCCGCAAGCGTGTGCTGGTGCCCACCTCGGCGCACGGGACCAATCCGGCGACAGCGGCCTTTGTCGGCTATGAGGTCGAAGAGATCGCCCAGACCGCCGATGGCCGGGTCGACATTGCCGATCTGGCGGCCAAGTTGGGACCGGATGTGGCCGCGATCATGGTCACCAACCCCAATACCTGCGGGCTGTTCGAGCGCGATGTGATCGAGATTGCTGAACTGGTCCACGCGGCGGGGGCCTATTTCTACTGCGACGGAGCCAACTTCAACGCCATTGTCGGGCGGGTGCGGCCAGGTGATCTGGGCGTCGATGCCATGCACATAAACCTGCACAAGACCTTCTCGACACCCCATGGCGGCGGTGGGCCGGGGTCGGGTCCGGTGGTCCTCTCAGCAGCCCTCGCGCCCTTCGCCCCGCCCGACCCCGTTCGTGGTCAAGCGCGGCGAGGCCTTTGAGTTGGTGGAATATAAGGAGGGCGAGGCCGCCCAAGCCTTTGGCCGCCTCTGCGCCTTCCATGGCCAGATGGGCATGTATGTCCGCGCGCTGTCCTACATGCTCAGCCACGGTGCCGACGGCCTCAAGCAGGTGGCCGAGGATGCTGTGCTCAATGCTAACTATGTTAAGGCCCGGCTCAGCGGCGTCATGAGCGCGGCCTTTGAAGGCCCCTGCATGCATGAGGCCCTGTTCGATGATCACTGGCTTGAGGGCACCGGGATCACCACCCTCGACTTTGCTAAGGCGATGATCGACGAGGGCTTCCATCCCATGACCATGTATTTCCCGCTGGTGGTGCACGGGGCCATGCTGATCGAGCCGACGGAGACAGAGTCAAAGGCGGAA
>JBEGOG010000299.1:0-3379 GCA_041182125.1 Pseudomonadota bacterium | reverse complement strand
GTCATTTTGGGTATGATCAACATGCACGAAGGTGCCGTTGGCGCGACCACGGACAATGAGGCCTTCGGTAAGGCCCACAATCCCTATGCTCTAGGTCTCACCGCGGGCGGCTCGACCGGCGGGTCCGGATCGGCGGTGGCGGCGGGTCTTTGCGCCGGTGCGCTGGGCACCGACACCCTTGGCAGCGTGCGTATTCCGGCCAGCTTCTGCGGCGTGGTTGGGCATAAGCCGACTCAAGGCTTGATTTCAATGGACGGTGTGGTGCCTTTGTCTTGGACGCTTGACCATGTCGGCGTTTTGGCCCGCTCGGCCCAAGACTGTGCCTATCTGTTGGCCCATGCGGCTGCGGTTGATGGTGACCTAGCGGAGTCCTTCTCGCAGATTGCCGATCTGGACGCCCTTCGCCCCGCCCCCTTTGCGGCGCTTGATCTTGCGCCGTTTGGCGACATTATCGATCCCGAGCTGGTCAAGGCCTATGACGCGGCGATCACTGCCGCGCGCGGCTTGGGATTGGAGATCGAGACCATCAGCCTTGAGGGTTATGATTTCAACGCCATGATGAAACATGGCTATCTGATAATGACCGCCGAAGGGGCTGTATCGCTGGAGGATGATCTGGCTTCGGGCCCTGAAGGCTTCAGTGTCGCTGGCCGTCAGACCTTTGGATGGGGCGCGGCGCAGCCTGCGGCCAGCCTTGCCAAGGCGTACCGCGCCGTTGGGGTCGCCGTGGATCTGGTCAAGGATAGTTTGACCCCCTATGCGGCCCTCCTCTTGCCGACCACGCCAGGACCTGCCTTTAGCTTCGATGACGGCGGTGTGGCTCATGTGGCAGATTTTACAGCGTTGGGTGATTTTCTGGGCATGCCGTCCTGCGCGGCACCCATTGGCGCGACCAAGGCGGGCCTTCCCCTATCGATCCAAGCCTTGGCGTGGGACGATGAGACGGCCTTGGGTCTGGCGGACCTCGTGTCGAACGCCGCATTGGCCACGCCAACACCTCAGGCCTTTCGCGGTTGAGGTGAGGCAGGCCCCTCAGGGTGCGCGGTATTAGGGAAGCCATCCCTTTTGTTCGGGTGGTTTCCCTCCGCCGCAAATCAGGTCAATCTTGAGCCTTCAAGCGCGTGAAGGATGGCTACGGCCTTATGATTGACCCCGGTGTTACCTTTGGCTCCCAAACGGCGAGCGCCTTTGGGTCCCTTGACCGTTCGCAAGGTCCTGTTCCCGTCATTGGCGCGGCAGAGCTTGCCGCCCATCTGGCCGCGCGCATGTGTCATGACTTCATCAGTCCGGCGAGCGCCATTGTCTCTGGCCTTGATCTGCTAGAAGACCCGACCGCGCAGGATATGCGCGATGATGCCATGAACCTGATTGCCGCCAGTGCAAAGAAGCTGGTGGAACTGCTAGCCTTCACCCGCGTGGCTTTTGGGGCCTCCGCCACCGCTGAAATGTTTGACAGCCGCGCCCTACAAAGCCTGACTGATGGCATTTTCAGCCATGTCCGCCCAGAATTGGACTGGGCGGTGACGGCAACTCAATTGAATAAGCCGGCGGCGCGCACGATCCTGAACCTTGCCCTTATCGGAGCCGGTGCCCTGCCGACAGGCGGCGTTGCCCGTTTGACGGCGGAGGTCGTCGGCGGCGACGTTCTTATGGCCGTGGAGGCCGTGGGTCCAAGGGTTCGGCTGCGGCCTGAGGTCAAGGCGGGTCTCCATGGTCAGCCGAAGGGCGAAGGCGTCGGCGGTCACTGGATTCAGGCCTACTATCTTCACAGTCTTTTAAGTGAGGCGGGCGGGGCGTTGGAAGTGACCGTTGGTGAGGACCGGGTTGTGGTCCGCGCCCGTGTCGGAGCCTAAGGTTTAAGCCGATGGATGAGGCCTTGGGTCTTTCAATTCATAGGTCGGCAAAGGTCCAGCCATCCACAAGAGGTGTGTCGTGAAGACCTGCCTCGTCGTTGATGACAGTGTCGCCATCCGCAAGGTGGCCCGCATGATTTTGGAAAATCTCGGCTTTCATGTCACCGAGGCTAGCGACGGGCAGGAGGCGATTGCCTGGTGCCGCGCTGCTATGCCTGACGCGATCCTCCTCGATTGGAACATGCCGCAGATGTCGGGCATTGAGTTTTTACGACAGCTGCGGCGTGAGCCGTTTGGCGACGGGCCAAAGGTCCTATTCTGCACCGTTGAAAATGACCTGACCCGCATTGATGAGGCCCTAAAGGCCGGTGCCGACGAATATATTATGAAGCCCTTTGATGGGGACGTTATCAGCGCCAAGTTTGCCGAGGTCGGTCTGCTATGACTCCTGAGGACCTTTCCCTCATCTGCCGGATCGTTCGGGCGAGAGCCGGATATGTGGTCGATCAGGCTAAGGCTCCGATGATCGAGAACCGGTTGGGGCCGTTGGTGCGGCGCGAGGGTTTCAACAGTCTTTCGGATCTGGTGTCCGCGATCAAAACCAAGCGAGATGAGCGTTTGGTCTGGGCGCTGGCTGATGCCATGCTTCCGAAGGACACCGCGTTTTTTCGCGACCGCACCCCCTTTACCCAATTTCGAGATGTGATCCTGCCGGACCTAGACCAGCGATCAGGCTCTCAGCCGCTGCGGATTTGGAGCGCAGGCTGTTCGACCGGTGAAGAGGCCTATTCTCTGGCCTTGACCCTTGATGAAGCGCGGGCCGGACGCGCTGGACGGGACGTCTGGCCTTGACCCTTGATGAAGCGCGGGCCGGACGCGCTGGACGGGACGTGGAGATCGTCGGCTCGGACCTGTCTGAACGCTGTCTGGAGCGGGCTGCTGCCGGCATCTTTTCCCAGATAGAGGTGCAGAAGGGCCTGCCGATCCGTTATCTGGTCCGTCATTTTGATCGTCAAGATGAGGCTTGGCATCTGTCAGCCTCTATTCGACAGCAGGTCCAATGGAGCCGCGTCAACCTGATTTCCGAGATCAGCACCGTGGGCCGATTTGACGTGATCTTCTGCCGTTACGTCTTAGGCGGCCTTGATGATCTGATGCGCAAGCAGGTCCTGTCGCAATTGTCCGCGGCTCTGAACGATAATGGATATCTGATCGTCGGACGCGACGAGGCCGTTTTGGATCAGGCGGTTGGCCTATCCCCTGTTTGGGGCTCTGCGGACATCTATCGACGAGAACCTGTTCTTAGGATTGTGGCTTAGGGCCCTGAACCATCATCAAGCCTAAGGCCCGAGCCTGAGCATCATCGGATTGAGATAGGGCCGCCCGCACCCCCTCAATGGCCTCGGGGGGCTTGTTTTGCGACAGTTTGCTCACGCCGGTTAGGCGTGTGACGTCCATCTCATAGGCAATGATCCCGTGGCGCACCATGGCGTCGAACCGAGCGGGATCCATCTTTGCCCGGGTCC
>JBEGOG010000298.1:0-3093 GCA_041182125.1 Pseudomonadota bacterium | reverse complement strand
TAACAGTATTAATACGAACGATGGTTCGTTCATTGCGCTGCAAAACCTTGCAGCGACCAATGCGAGCCTGAACGCCACACAAGATCGGATCAGCACCGGTAAGAAAGTTGCGACAGCAAAAGACAATGGCGCGATCTGGGCCATTGCTCAGAACCTGCGTGGAGCGTCTCAATCGATCAATGCGGTCAAAAACTCGCTTGATCGGGCGCAGTCGACCGTCGATGTAGCGATTACGGCAGGTGCCAACGTGTCGGATCTTTTGCTTCAGATGAAGGAAAAGGCCCTAGCTGCGGCAGACCCCGCTTTAGATACGAGCTCGCGCACGAATCTGAATGAAGATTTCAAGGTTCTTCGGGAAACTGTCAAAAAAACTATCGCTAATGCCGACTTCAACGGTAGCAATATGCTCAGAACCAACGGTATTACCGTTCGTGGCCTCGCCAATGTTGCGGGTACCGATACGATTACGGTTGCTGCGGCATTGCTCACCTTTGGTGGCACGATCAATACGCTGGCCGGTACGGCTACTATTGGGTCGAACTCCAGCGCTGCTGCAGTGACGACATTGGCCACGGTCAACACCACTATTGCCAACGTTAGCACCGCACTGGCTAAAATGGGTTCGCAGTACAGGGCTCTGGTTCTGCACAATAGCTTTATGGCCAAACTGCAGGACAACCTCGATTCGGGTGTCGGCAACCTGGTCGATGCGGATCTGGGCCGAGAAAGTGCGCGGCTCCAGTCTCTCCAGAGTCGGCAACAGTTGGGTGTTCAGGCGGCATCAATCGCTAATCAGTCAACATCGGCCCTCTTGGGGCTGTTTAGGTAGAAACTCTTGGGGAGGCGGCCTCGCCGCCTCCCCTTATTTCTGTCGCGATAAAAGTAATAATAAATAATCTTTGCGAAGATGAGATTAGAGACTCGGAAAATTTCTTCTCAATCCTTATAGATGACTCACAATCATCACGATCCTATCTAAAAATAGATATTCATCACTCTCAAATGGAGTGTTGTCATGTCCATGAACAGCATCAATACGAACTATGGCTCGTTCGTCGCGCTGCAGAACCTGACCGAGACAACCAATCTCCTGCGTCAGACCCAAGACCGGATCAGCACGGGCCGCACGATCAATTCGACCCGCGACAATGGCGCGATCTGGTCCATAGCCCAAAATCTGCGGGCCGGGTCCCTGTCGATCAATGCGGTCAGGGGCTCTCTCGACCGGGCTCAGTCCGCGACCGATATTGCGCTGAATGCCGGATCGGCCGTGTCGGACCTGCTGATGCAGATGAAGGAGGCGGCGCTCGCGGCGTCGGACACCAGTCTGGATACGGCATCCCGGTCGGCCCTGAACGATCAGTTTAAGGTCCTGCGCGATACGCTCAAACGCACCGTCGACAATGCCGACTATAATGGCGTCAATATGATCAAGGCAGGCGGCACCACCGTCTCGGCCCTGGCCAGTGCAGCGGGCGGAAGTTACATCACGGTTGCCCCTCAAAACCTGTCGCTGGGCAGCGCCAATGTCACGGTCAGCGTGGGGGCCAGCTTTTCCACGGCCGCCGAGGCCAGTACCTATCTGTCGCGCGTCACCTCATCGATCGAGACTGTGAACCAGCGGTTGGGGACCATGGGCGCACAGTCCAAGGCCTTGGAACTGCACAATGGCTTCATGGCCAAGCTGAAGGACGCGCTGGATGTGGGGGTCTCTAATCTGGTCGATGCCAATCTTGGCCGTGAAAGCGCGATGCTGCAGTCGATGCAGGCGCGTCAGCAGTTGGGTGTCCAAGCATTCTCTATTGCCAATCAGTCCAGCGCGATGCTGCTCGGTCTCTTTAAGGCACCGTGATCTTGCCTCTGTAGGGGTCATTCTTTTTCACAAGGCAGTGGGCAATAGGCCTGAGTGGGCTTAAGTTAGAACCAGCCAACTTGGCCTGAGTTTGAGTGCCCCCATGCCCCCACGGCTTCGTCCGACCCGTCTGGAATATGTCGTTGATGGCCTGCGCCTGCGTGCCCAGCTGTCGGCGGCAGCCTTGGATGCGATTGGCAATGAGGCCGAGCAGCGCCGCCGGGCCATCGAGATCCTAAAATCGGCCCTGTTTCGCGGCCGCATGATCGCCAAGGAACGGCTGGAAAGTGGTGCGGGCGGTATCGAGACCGCGCGTCTCTTATCCGGCGTCACCGATGAGGTGGTCGGGGCCCTGTTTGACTTCACGACTGTTCATGTGTTCCGGGCCCGCAATCCCACCGAGGGTGAGCGTCTGGCCCTCTTGGCCGTCGGCGGCTATGGACGAGGGGCGCTGGCCCCCTTTTCGGACCTCGATCTGCTGTTCCTGCGGCCCTACAAACAGACCGCCTACGCCGAGAGCGTCATCGAATTTATGCTCTATGCCCTGTGGGATCTGGGCTTCAAGGTCGGTCATGCCTCGCGCACCATCGATGAATGTATCAAGCTGTCGCGCGAAGATTTCACCATCCGCACCTCGCTTTTGGAGGGCCGTCGCCTGACCGGTGACGAGCGGCTGGTCGAGGAGCTGCGCAGCCGGTTTCGCAATGAGGTGGTCAAGGGCACGGGCTCAGAATTCGTCGTCTGGTCGAGCCCAATGTCAAGGAAGGCAAGGGCGCGCTGCGCGACCTCCATACCCTCTTTTGGATCGCGCAATATCTGCATCCCGCCGAGAATGTCGACGGGGTGGTACAGCTCGATTTCTTTGAAAAGCGCGAGGTTCGCGCTTTCATCCGCGCCTTTGATTTCCTCTGGGCCGTTCGCGCCCATCTGCATGTCGCCACGGGCCGGGCCGAAGAGCGCCTGACCTTCGACCTCCAGCCGGAGATCGCGCGGCGGATGGGCTATGGCGACAGAGGTGATGCGCCGGCCGTCGAGCGGTTCATGCGCCGCTATTTCCTGATCGCCAAAGAGGTCGGGGCCCTGACCCGGACCTTCTGCGCCCAGCTTGAGGCCGAAGAGGCCAAGCGTCGTCCGCAGGGCCTGTCGCGGTTCTTAGGTGCGCCGAAAAAATCGACCCGCAAGGCCTTGGAGGTCGAGGGCTTCCTTGAAGATGGCGGGCGTCTCAGTGTCGATGGGATTTC
>JBEGOG010000297.1:0-2753 GCA_041182125.1 Pseudomonadota bacterium | reverse complement strand
CCATCGCGGCGGTGCGGATCAAGAACGTTTGCGGTTGCTGTTCGGGGTCGGTGTCCTGGGCGGTTTCACCACCTTTTCGGCCTTCTCGCTTGAGACGGCTCTGATGATTGAGAAGAGCCGCTATGCGCAGGCCTTCACCTATGTTTCGGCATCGGTGCTTCTGTCCGTCGCGGCTCTATTTGCAGGTTTGATTGTGGCAAGGCGTCTATTCGCATGAAAGAAGTCCGCACCCTTTTCGTGGACGCCGGTGAAGACGGCGTGCGGCTGGACCGATGGTTCAAGCGCCGCTGGCCCTATCTCAACCACATCCAGATCCAGAAGATGACCCGCTCGGGCCAGATCCGCGTCGATGGCGCGCGGGTCAAGGCTGAGACCCATCTGATGGCGGGCTCACAGGTGCGCGTGCCGCCCCTGCCAGATGCGCCCGATCCCGGTGAGAAGAAGACGCTCTCCAACCGCGATGTGGCCTATGCCAAATCTCTGGTCCTCTATGAGGATGACGAGGTCTTGGCCCTGAACAAGCCTGCGGGTCTTGCGGTTCAGGGCGGCACCAAGACCTTGCACCATATTGACCGGCTATTGTCGGCTTGGGGTGAGGGCATGGATCGTCCGCGTCTCGTCCACCGCCTTGACCGCGACACCTCGGGCGTTCTGCTGCTGGGTAAGACGCCAGCGGCGGCGGCGCGATTGTCGGGCTCCTTTGCCAAGCGCAAGGCGCAAAAGACCTATTGGGCCATCGTGTCGGGCAATCCCCACCCGCGCGAAGGCGTGATCGAACTGCCGCTGGCCAAGAAGGGTGTCGGGGACCGCGAGATCGTGGTGCCGGTTGATCCCAAGGACCCAGCGGGCAGCGTCGCTGAAACTGAATATGTGACCATCTCGAGGGCGGCGCACCGGGCCGCTTGGATGGCCCTTCGCCCCCATACGGGTCGCACGCACCAGCTTCGCGCCCATATGACCGCGATCGGTCACCCCATCCTCGGCGACCCGAAATATAGCAATGAAAAGGCCGCTGAGCTTTCCGGCGGACTGAAGTTGCAACTCCATGCGCGCCGCCTGACCGTGCCCCATCCTTCTAGTGGCACCTTGATCATCGAGGCCCCGCTCAGCCCTGAGATGCGCGCAGGCTTCAATCATTTTGGCTTTGACGAGCATGAGGCCGATCCTGAGCCCTTCTCCAAGGGCGGTGCCAGTCCCCGAGGGGCGCGTCACCGTTGAGCCCGTCCAAAGCCGGGCCAGCCTTGGCCGTGTTTGACGTCGATGGCACCCTCGTGGATAGCCGTCAGGTCATTCACGACGCGGCGCTCGTCGCCTTCGCGGAGATGGATCTGCCGCCGCCGCCCTATGACGCGGTCAGACAGATTGTCGGGCTCAATCTGGACCTTGGCCTGTCCATGATCGCGCCGGGACTGTCGGCGGCGGGGCTGACCGAGTTGGAGGTCCGCTACAAGGAAGCGTTCCATCGTTTCCATCTCGAACCGGGCTTTACTGAACCCCTCTATGAGGGCGCAGCCGAATTGCTCGAACAGATGCGGGTGGATGGCTGGCGTCTGAGCATCGCGACGGGCAAGTCTCGGCGCGGGGTTGAGATGATCGTCGCTATGCACCGCTGGCAGGACCTTTTTGAAACCACGCACTGCGCCGACGACGGACCGGGAAAACCCCATCCGGCCATGGTGCTAGAGGCCATGAAGGGGCAGGGTATCGCGCCTGATCGCACCATCATGATCGGGGACACCAGCCACGATATGCGCATGGCCAAGGCGGCGGGCGTTCGGGCCCAAGGCGTGGCCTGGGGTTTTCATACCCTGCAAGAGGTGCTGGACGGCGGGGCCGATCATGTGGCCGAAGACTTCCAGACCTTGAACGATCAGCTTCACCGATTCGCCACGGCGACGGTGCGGGCCGATGAGCCTTTGGACAGACCATGAGAGCCAACGATAAGACCGAACTGCCTAAGCGGTTTTACAAGCAGGTCAGTGTCGCTGAGGCAGACGGCGGCTTTGCCGTGACGCTGGATGGCCGCACCCCCAAGACGCCTTTGGGCAGCAAGCTCATCGTACCGTCACAGGCCCTAGCACAACTGATGGCCGATGAGTGGGCGGCGCAGGAGGAGTTTATCGTCCTGCCCTCCATGGGCGCGACCCGTCTGGCCTATACGGTGATTGATATGGTCAGCAAGGCGCGGACCGAGACTGCCGCCGAGGTTGGGCGCTATGCTGGATCAGACATGATCTGCTATTTCGCGGAGGCTCCTGAGGGTCTGGTCAAGCTTCAGAGCGAACATTGGGGTCCCTTGCTGGAATGGGCAGATACAGTCTTGGGGCTGAAGCTGATCAAGACCCACGGCATCATCCACCAGCCTCAACCGCCTGAAACCCTAACCAAGGCTGAAGCTATGGCCGCGCAGTTGGATGATTTCTCACTGGCTGGGCTGGCCTTTGGCGCGTCGCTGTTCGGTTCTGCGGTCTTGGCCTTTGCCCTGCAGATGGGGCAGCTGAGCGGGGAGTCGGCTCACACCTTGGCGCGGCTGGATCAGGCGTTCCAAGAGGCGCGTTGGGGAATCGATGCCGAGGCCGCCGCCCGAACCGCCAGCATGCACGGGGAAGCTTTGCTCCTGGAGCGCTGGTTTGGTGCCCTCCAAGGGTAGAAAAATCTAAGTTTCCTTAAGGTGAGCCGCGCCAATTGCCGCCTGCAAGCTTGTCAGTGGCCAGACGGACGGCTAAGCCTCCTGCAGCATTGACGATAGGGGA
>JBEGOG010000296.1:0-3019 GCA_041182125.1 Pseudomonadota bacterium | reverse complement strand
GTTCAATCAGAGGCGTCAGGACCGCGGCATGGGCCAAGCGCGCTGCGCCGTGATCTCCAGGATGCATTTCGGGGTTCAGGTCAAAGTCCGAGCCCATCTGCCGCGCTGGCCTATTTTCTCCGTGGGCGGCGAGGGGATCAAGCCGACTGGTGATCCAATCGCGAAGCAGATGGGGCGCGAGGGCTGGATTCACGCGCCAAAGCCTTCAGCAGGGCCCAAATCAAACCAAGCCCCGTTGGAGGTTACGCCATCTCGACCAGTTCATAAAAGACCGGACGGGCAATGCGGGCCTCTAGGCCGCGCCGGACATGCAGATAGGGCCGGGGTTCGCCGGTCTCTGGATCAGACTGGACGCGAATAGCATTGTCTGGCCCGGCCTCAACCTCATCCCCGACATTGGTCAAGAAGCGAAGGGCCTCACCGACCTGATCAACCCGCACAGCGATGAAGGGCGCGTCCTCGACCCTGATCTTCATCTTCTCGGCAGGCGTGACCAGATGATAGCCGTCTGGATCGAGCCTAAGAACCGTCGAAAAGAGCCGCACCAAGGCCTCACGGCCTATGGGCGTTCCCTCATGGAACCACAGGCCATCGCGCTTGATGACAATATCGATCTCGCCGCAGTGGGGCGGATTCCACAGATGGACCGGCGGCAAGCCGCGCTGGCCTGTCTTCGCCGCTGCGATGACGCCGTCCAATCCGCCTGTCGTATTTGTGGTCATGGTCGCGCGATCCTTATCTGGACCATTGTGAGGTAGGTGCGCGACGGTATCAAGGAAAGGGTGCAACGCGTCCCATTGTCGAAGTGACGCGTTCTCTAGAGCCCGAGGATCTTGCGTGCGGTTCGTTCGGCACCCAGACCATCGCACAGCAAACTTGCCTTTGCGGACATAGCCCGCCGCGCGGCACTGTCGTTGACGAGATCGCTGAGGACCGCTGTCAGCCGTTCCGCAAAACCGGCTTGGCGCACATCGAGGGTCTTGGTCACCCCATGGGCGTTCAACCGTGCGGCCATATCAGCCTGATTGTCGGCCAGCACCAATGTGATTGTGGGAAGTCCAAGGCAGCACCGTTCCCAGGTGCTGGACCCGCCGGCACCAATGGCCAGATCGGCTTCGCCAACCACCGGGGACATGGCCTTAACATCGACCTCGACGCGCAGATTGGCGTGGATCGCGCTTAACTCACGCAATCTTGGCAAGGAGGGCGCGGCCGAACCGACCACCGCCAGAATGCGGGCTTCGATCCCGGTCGATAGAAGAGCCTCGACAGCTTCAGCCGTGATCCCCCCGACATCGGTTAGGCCCAGCGAGACAAGAATGGATCGGACATCACCATCGCGGTCCCGACGCTCCAGCACCTTGCGCCGCGCGGCGGCAAATTCAGGGCGCACGAGGGCAAAGCTGGGACCGGTCCAGATCTGGCAACCCTTAGGCACCCACGGCTCATAGTCGGCAGGCTGGCGATCAATGGCGCTGTCCACCAACAGGTCACAGTCATGGGCCCGCCCGGGCGCATCATCGAGCGCGATCAGCAAGCGACCGGCCCGAAGCTGCGTCTCGTCGCTGGCTTGCAGACCATAATGATCGACCACAACCGCGTCGCTCGTCACCGCGCAGGCGGCCTCAACGAGGGCATCCGGCGCGCAAGGGATAAGCTCCACCCCCGGCTTGGCGAAGGCCTTGATCACGGCGGCGACGGCCGGAGGGGCCATAAAGACGCACTGCGCCCCTAAATCCTGCAAAACCCCGGCCAGGGTTAGGCAGCGCATGACATGGCCGCCGCCCACCTGTGGTCCAGCATCAGCGAGAAAAAGGATCTTACGAGATCTTTGCATCGGTCTATCCGGGCCAATCTGAGTCAAACTGACCTGCCGCATGTGGCCAGCGGCGGAATCATCGTTAAATAGGTCAAAGGTCCCTAAGCCTCACCGATCGGGGGTGGCGAGGCCAAGGCATAAGTCACGTCTATAGAAAGTCCTTTTGATGTCCGAGACCCGTTCCGTTCGCTGCGCTATCATTGGGTCTGGACCCGCAGGCTATACTGCCGCGATCTATGCCGCGCGCGCGCTGTTAGAGCCAGTGCTCATTTCAGGCCTGCAGCCGGGCGGACAGCTGACCATCACCACCGATGTCGAAAACTATCCCGGCTTTGCGGATGTGATCCAGGGGCCTTGGCTGATGGACCAGATGCGCGCCCAAGCCGAGCATGTGGGCACCGAGTTCGTCAATGACATGGTCCTGACCGCCGACCTCTCCAGCCGCCCCTTCCGACTGACCTGCGACTCTGGGACAGTTTATCTGGCGGAAACCGTGATCATTGCAACGGGCGCTCAGGCCAAGTGGCTGGGCCTGCCGTCTGAACAGAAATTCCAAGGCTTCGGCGTCTCGGCCTGCGCCACCTGCGACGGGTTCTTCTATCGCGGCAAGGAGGTCGTGGTGGTCGGCGGCGGCAATACGGCGGTCGAAGAGGCCCTGTTCCTGACCAACTTCGCCTCCAAGGTCACGCTCGTCCATCGCCGCGACAGCCTGCGGGCCGAGAAGATCTTGCAAGAGCGGCTATTGAACCATCCTAAGATCGCCACGGTCTGGAATAGCGCCATCGACGAGATACTCGGCAGTGAAAATCCGATGGGCGTGACCGGCGTGCGTCTGAAAAATCTACAGACCGATGAGACCAGCGATCTGGCCTGCGACGGAGTCTTCATCGCCATCGGTCACGCGCCATCGTCTGAGCTGTTCAAGGGCCAACTGGCCATGGACAGCGCGGGCTATCTGGATGTCACGCCGGGCACGGCCGCGACGGAAATCGAAGGGGTCTTTGCCTGCGGAGATGTCACCGATGACGTCTACCGCCAAGCCGTTACCGCTGCGGGCATGGGTTGTATGGCCGCACTTGAAGCCGTGCGGTTCCTCGCGGAGCAGGATCATCACGCGCGGGGAAAGGAAAACAAGGCCCTCACCCAACCCTCTCCCACAGGGAGAGGGCTAAGAAGGAAGAAGCCCTCGCCCCCTTGGGG
>JBEGOG010000295.1:0-2809 GCA_041182125.1 Pseudomonadota bacterium | reverse complement strand
GTTGACCCTTATCTGGGTCCCCGCCTTCGCGGGGAAGGTGGAAGTGGTGGGTTATCTATCTAGGCTATCAAAAGATTTAGGGATTAGGCTGCACGTCCCCACACCCCAACTCCCGCTTCCCCCGCGAAGGCGGGGGTCCAGAAACGTCTAGAACGGACCGACGGTTGACCCTTATCTGGGTCCCCGCCTTCGCGGGGAAGGTGGAAGAGGGGGGCATTAGGGCTCAAACTTGAGGGCCAGATCATCCCAGTTGGGATTGTCCATTTCGATCCGCGCCAATTTCCAATCCCGGTTCCATCTTTTCATCCGTCTTTCGGTGATGAGCGCGGACTCGCGGCTGTCATGGGCCTCGAACCAGACGAGGGTCTTTGTGTTGTGTTTCGCGGTGAAGCCGGGGACCGCCCCGCTCTGATGTTCAAAGACCCGGCGATTGAGGTTGTCTGTCTGACCAATATAGAGGGTGCCGTTGCGCCCTGACGCCATGATGTAGACGTAGAACATGACACTCCCTTTCCCGTCCGCGTCCCCCGCGAAGGCGGGGGCCCAGACCCGTCATGAACCGTCCGACGGAGGGCCCTCGTCTGGATCCCCGCCTTCGCGGGGAGGACGGAAATATGCCTTCACATCTCCGGGGCACGATAGCGGATCAGGCCCTCTTGAGCGACGGAGGCGATCAAGGTGCCGTCTTCACTATAGATCTCACCCCGGATAAAGCCGCGTGCGCCATGAGCGTTGGGGCTGTCCTGATCATAGAGGTGCCAGCCGTCAAAGCGGCTGTGGCGATGGAACCAGATGGCGTGGTCGAGGCTGGCGCTCTGGAAACCCGGTGTCGTCCAGACAATGCCGTGCGGGCGCATCGAGGTGCCCAGAAGGCTCATATCCGAGGCATAGGCCAGCACCGCCTGATTAAAAGCCACATCATCATCGACCGGATCGGTCGACTTCATCCAGACCTGTTGGCGACCGGGCAAGATCTTGGGGTGGCTGAGCGACTGAGGATCGACCGAGCGCAGTTGGATGGCCATGGGGCGCAGAAACCCCGCGGCGGCGCGGGGCGGTAGGTTGGCGGCCAGACGCTTGCGCTCTTCATAGTCGTCCGTGACCGTCAGGGGAGCGGGGGCATCAGGCATAGTCAATTGATGCTCAAAACCGTCTTCTGGCGTTTGGAACGAGGCGGCGAGGTTGAAGATCTGCTCACCATGCTGGATGGCCGCGACCCGGCGCGTGGCAAAGCTCTTGCCGTCCCGCGCCCGCTCGACCTGAAACAGGATCGGCACATTGGGATCACCGGGGCGGATGAAATAGCAGTGCAAAGAGTGACAGATACGGTCCTCGACCGTGCGATAGGCCGCCATCAGGGCCTGAGCGATCACCTGACCACCAAAAATCCGCTTTTGCCGCTGATCATGGGTAAAGCCGCGGAAAAGGTTCACCTCAATGGCTTCAAGATTAAGCAGTTCTTTGAGATTTTCGTGCGTGCTCATGGATAGGGTCCTTAGCGCGATGTCCTGATGTTCGGTCAGTCTGAGTATGGCCGGGCAATAGCGGCCCGTCGAGGACATCGCAAGGCACCTATCGCCTCAGGCGTCGAAGCGGCATAGATGGGGTATGCTGTCGCGCTATGGGGATGTCATGCGCCAATCTATTTTTCCTCGTCTGATCTGCGCTGGACTTATGGGTCTAATGGTCAGCAGTTGCGGGGCGGCCGGCGTGGTGATCCAGCAGTCGGACCGCCGGTTGAACCGGGGCGCGACGGGCGAGGTGATCTATCGTCTGGCTAAGGTCGAGGCCAATGACCGAGAATGTTCGATCATTGCCGCCGCTTTGCGCCACAAGCCTTTAGGCCTATCGCTCTCGCGCCTGCGCACCCGCGTAAATAGGGGGGAGGCACCATTGGTCAGTGTCCAGTTCCCAAGCCTCAGCGATGAGGATCAGCTCGATCTTGAGGCCGCAAGCCTGAAAACCCAGATGCAGCCCTATGATATGGACTGCGCGTGGAAAGCCTTGGGTTTCAAGGGCCGCCCCGCCATGAGCCTTGGGCCTTCCTATAGTTTCATTGGTGCACCCGTGATTAGCGCCAGCGGAAATTTGGCGGTCATTGCCGTGGGCCATGTTGGCCCGCAAAATCCAAGGGCCTTGGGGCTCGATCCCACCCCCAACCCGGTGGTGGGGCAGGGTCAGTTCTGTCTCATGCGCCGGTCAGCGAAGGGCTGGGCGGTCGAGACCTGTCGTACGACTTGGGCATTGTAGCGCGGGGCTCTATAAGGCGCAGGTCTTTGCCTTTGGATCGCACTTGCCCATGACCTTCGCTGTTTCTGTTCTGACCATGTTTCCAGAGGCCTTTCCCGGGCCTCTTGGGGTGTCGCTTATCGGCACCGCTTGGCGTGAACAGAACCTCTGGTCCTTGGAAACAGTGGACATTCGGCAATTTTCAGCAGATAAGCGCGGCTTCCTCGACGACACCCCTGCGGGTGGCGGCCCAGGACAGGTCATGAAGGCGGACGTCATTGCTGCTGCGCTCGATCATCTCGAGCTGGCAGGACGGCCGCTTTTGTACATGAGCGCGCGGGGTCGGCCCCTGACCCAAGCGCGTGTTAAACAATGGGCGACAGCGCCGGGCATTATTGTCCTTTGCGGTCGGTTCGAGGGGGTGGATCAGCGGGTGCTTGATGCCCGAGGGTTCGAAGAGGTCGCCGTCGGTGACGCGGTTCTTGCCGGTGGTGAGGCTGCAGCCATGGTCGCGATTGAGGCCTGCGTCAGGCTGGTTCCAGGGGTTCTGGGTCAGGCTGCATCGCTGGAGGAAGAAAGC
>JBEGOG010000294.1:0-2813 GCA_041182125.1 Pseudomonadota bacterium | reverse complement strand
GACGACATCTCGCCGAGACGGGCGCTCAATCATCTATCAGGCGGATTTTTCGACCATGACGGCGCTGGTCGGGTTTCTGGTCGGAGACTGCTGCGGCGGTGCGCCAGAAATCTGCTCGCCGCTAAACCAGTTGCTGTCTCAGTCTCAACAGTGCGCACCGACTGCATCACGCCAAAAGGAACTTTGCTGAATGTCCCTGTTCGAGCGTTACCTGACCGTATGGGTTGGCCTTTGCATCGTGGTTGGCATCGCCCTAGGCCACTTTTTTGGACCCGCCTTTCAGATGATCGCCAGCCTTGAGGTGGCCAAAGTCAATCTGCCGATGGCCGGTCTGATCTGGCTGATGATCATCCCGATGCTGGTTAAGGTCGATTTCGCGGCCCTCGGCGAGGTGCGCAACCATTGGCGTGGCATCGGCGTGACCCTGTTCATCAACTGGGTGGTCAAGCCTTTCGGCATGGCCCTGCTGGCTTGGATCTTCGTTGGCGGCCTCTTTCGCCCCTATCTGCCGGCCGACCAGATCGACAGCTACATTGCCGGTCTGATCCTGCTGGCTGCAGCCCCCTGCACCGCGATGGTCTTTGTCTGGAGCAACCTGACCAAGGGCGAGCCGAACTTTACGCTCAGCCAAGTGGCATTAAACGACACGATCATGGTCGTGGCCTTCGCGCCCATTGTCGGCCTACTCTTGGGCCTGTCGTCGATCACCATCCCTTGGCAGACCCTGGTTCTGTCGGTGGGGCTCTATATTGTCGTGCCGGTGATCGCAGCGCAGATGATCCGCGCGGCCCTTCTGCGGTCAGGCGGACCCGAAGCCTTGAACCGCCTTCTGGCCACCCTCCAGCCCCTGTCGATTGCCGCCCTGCTCGCCACCCTCGTTCTGCTGTTTGGCTTTCAGGGCGAGCAGATCTTGCAACAGCCCCTGATCATCGCGCTGCTCGCCGTGCCGATCCTGATCCAGGTCTATCTGAACTCAGGCCTCGCCTATCTGCTCAACCGCCTAACCGGAGAGGCCCATTGCGTCGCTGGTCCCTCCGCCCTGATCGGGGCAAGCAATTTCTTCGAACTGGCGGTCGCGGCTGCGATCAGCATCTTTGGCTTCCAATCGGGTGCAGCCTTGGCCACGGTTGTGGGGGTTCTGATCGAGGTGCCCGTCATGTTGTCCATCGTCGCCATCGTCAATGCCAGCAAGGGCTGGTACGAGAGTAGCCCCGCAGTTCAGCGCCTCGCCGCGCGCCAATCCACCACGCCTTCTAAGGACTGAGCCATGAGCGCCTCTGACTTTCCGATCACCATCTTCCACAACCCGGCCTGCGGCACCTCACGCAATGTCGTGGCGATGGCCAAGGCTGCGGGATATGAGCCTCAGGTCGTGGAATATCTCAAGGCCGGATGGACCAAAGATCAGCTTAAGCAACTGGCCACCGCCGCCGGGGTGCCCCTGCGCGAGTTTCTGCGCGATCGCGGCACGCCGGCTGCTGAGCTTGGCCTTCTGGAGCCCACAGCCACCGACGACGCCATTCTAGAGGCGATGGTCGCGCACCCCATCCTCGTCAACCGCCCGATCATGATCACGCCCAAGGGCACGGCCCTATGCCGCCCGTCTGAAAGGGCGCTGGACCTGCTCGAAAACCAACCCGAAGGCGCTTAATCTGTGCGTCCTATAGACCACCGCGCCCTGAAGGCCCTGCCGTGACCGATAATCTCTACAGCCTATTGCAAGAGCGCTTTTTGGCGGCGAGCGCCAAGCCGAGCCTGATCGATGCGGACGGCCACGGCCCAACCTATGGCCAGCTTGATGATCTGTCCGCCCGGTTTGCAGCAGTTCTGCGCGGCTATGGCGTCGAGGCTGGCGACCGGATTGTCGTTCAGGTCGATAAGTCGGTCGGGGCCATGGCGCTCTATCTGGGCTGCCTGCGCGTTGGGGCGATCTTTGTGCCGCTCAATACGGCCTACACCGCCGCCGAGGTCGACTATTTCATCAGCGATAGCGAGCCGCGCCTGTTCGTGACCCGCACTGCGAGGCCTGCCGCCGCGGATCATGTCGCCGTCATGAGCACGACGCCCGACAGTCCGCTCTGGGCCGAAGCCTTGGCCGCCCAGCCTGATCCAGCCATCGCACAGCGCACCGCCAGCGATATTGCAGCTATCCTTTACACGTCCGGCACCACAGGACGGTCCAAGGGCGCGATGCTCAGCCACGGCAACCTGGCATCCAATGGGCAAGAGCTGAACCGTCTGTGGGGCTTTACGCCCGATGATGTGCTGCTCCACGCCTTGCCGGTGTTCCACGTCCACGGTCTGTTCATCGCCCTACACACCGCCTTTTTGAGCGCCGCGACCACGATCTTTGTGCCCAGCTTTGACGCCGCGCAGGTCAAGGCCTTGCTGCCCAAGGCGACGGTACTGATGGGGGTTCCCACCTTCTATACGCGGCTTCTGGCCCTGCCTGACTTCGGCGCGGGAGACTGTGGAACGGTTAGGCTCTTCATCTCAGGCTCGGCCCCGATGCTGGCCGAAACCCATCGCCAGTTTGAGGCCCGAACCGGCCAGATCGTGCTGGAACGCTATGGCATGACCGAGGCAGGGATCATCACCTCCAACCCCTTAGACGGCGAGCGAGTCGCAGGCACAGTCGGCTATCCCCTGCCCGGGGTGGATCTGAGGATCGCGGACGAGCAGGGCGTACCCCTGCCCTACGACACCCCCGGGGTCATCGAGATCAAGGGCCCCAACGTCTTTGGCGGCTATTGGCGCATGCCTGAAAAGACCGCGCAGGAGTTTCGTGATGGCGGCTGGTTCATCACCGGCGA
>JBEGOG010000293.1:0-3070 GCA_041182125.1 Pseudomonadota bacterium | reverse complement strand
GCCATGATCGGTCCCCAGGTCAGGCGATGAGCCGAGCAGGGGCCTAAGCTTTTAAGCGCCGCTGCATGGGCAGGCACGCCATAGCCCTTGTGGGCGGCAAAGCCATAGCCGGGATATTGAGTCTCCAGCGCCACCATGACCCGGTCGCGGGCGACCTTGGCCAAGATCGATGCGGCGGCAATCGACAGGGACCGGCCATCGCCCTTGACCACCGTGCGCACCGGGCAGGGCAGGTCAAAGCCATAGTTGCCATCGACCAGCGCAAAGACCGGCGTCACCGACAGGCCTGCCACGGCGCGTCGCATGGCCAGTCCGGTCGCCTGAATGATGTTGAGGCTGCAGATCTCCTCGGCCGAGGCCTCGCCCACGCCCCAGGCCACCGCGCGGGCCTTGATCTCGATCTCCAGTCGGTCGCGGGCCTTTTCACTGAGCTTTTTGGAGTCGTTGAGACCCACCGGAAGGTCGTCCCGGTTCAAGATCACCGCCGCCGCCGGCACAGGACCCGCCCATGGTCCACGTCCGGCCTCATCAATGCCGCAGACCGGAGACGGGCAGTCTGCCTCGAACGACCAGTCCGGTCCGCTCACCTCGCAGCTCTGCCTTGGGTGAGGCCTTGCACATGGCTGTGGCAGGGGCAGTGGACCATATGGTCATTGACCATCCCGACCGCCTGCATGAAGGCATAGACAATCACCGGCCCGCAATATTTGAAGCCCTTGGCCTTGAGGGCCTTTGCCATTTCGGCGGCCAGAGGCGTCTGGGCCGGAACGTCTGACATGGCGGTGAAGTTGTTCTGAATCGGCGCACCGCCGACCATGTCCCAGAGGAAGGTCGAGAAGTCCTCGCCTCGTTCTTGCATGTCCAGATAGATCCTGGCCCCGGCGATGGCGGCGTCGATCTTGCCGTTGGACCGGATGATCCCGGCATCGGCCATCAGGCGAGCGCGGTCCTCATCACCGAAGCGGGCGACGATCTCAGGGTCGAAATTGGCAAAGGCCGCACGGAAATTGTCACGTTTGCGCAGGATGGTGATCCACGATAGGCCGGCCTGAAATCCATCCAGAACAAGCTTTTCCCAAAGGGCGCGGCTGTCATATTCCGGCACGCCCCATTCATGGTCGTGATAGGCCTCATAGACCGGATCACCGTTCATGCCGCGCCAGGCGCAGCGGTTGGAAAAATCGATGTCGCTCATGTGCCGGACTCTCCCAAGGCAGGCCGTTCCATCCAGTCAGGCCAGTCGACGCTCACCGGTTGCCCCTGCACGCTGAGGGCACCGTCCAGCCGGTCGAGCCGCAAGGACGCCATGGCCCGGCCGTCCTGTCCACTGAGAACCTCGCCCGCGCGCAGGTCGCCGTTGAGGATTTCAGTGCCAAAGGCTGGGGGCGGGCCGTTGAACTGGATCGGAACTATCCGGGTCT
The DNA here is from genome assembly GCA_041182125.1 of Pseudomonadota bacterium. Lineage (GTDB taxonomy): Bacteria > Pseudomonadota > Alphaproteobacteria > Caulobacterales > Caulobacteraceae > CAISGS01. The sequence goes on along the minus strand of JBEGOG010000293.1, from coordinate 1,649 downwards.
TGATCGTGCCGCGCCGTTTCATGCGCGAGGTGGTTTCCTGCCCGACGAAACAGCCCTTCTTGAAGTCGATTCCGTTCAAGAGGTCGAAATTGGCCTCGATGGGATAGGTCGTGTCCGCCGGGGCGTCATTGGCGGGGTCGGGAACGCCAAGGGCCAGACGGTGCGCCTGATAATCAGCCTCGGTAACCTCGATGGCACCTCCCGGCAGCGCGGCGCCGTAGCCTCGCAAGCCAAGCGCACCAAGGCGCGGGTCAGTCAAGAACCCTTCGGCAAGGTCGGTCTCCCAAAGGGCGGTAACGGTGAGCGGGCTGGCGCTGATCGTGACCTTGGCGCGTAGGCGATAGAGGGTCAGACGCTGGATGAGCGCGTCGCGATGGTCTGCGGCCACGTCCAGCAAGCACCCCGCTTCCCCGGCCAGAATGAACAGGTCGTAGAGCAGCCGCCCCTGCGGGGTCAAAAGCGCCCCATAGCGAACGGTGCCCACAGCTTGGCCTTCCACATCCTGCGTGAGCAAGCCTTGCAGGAACGTGCGCCAGTCTGGACCTTCCACAGCGATCACGGCGCGTGAGGTGAGGGTGGCGAAGTAGGGCGACTGAGTCATGCTCTTAGTTTGACCCAAGCGGCGTTGAAGCGCTAGGGCTGGAGCCAAAGGCCGCAAAGCCCTATAGAGAGAGGCAATGTCTCAAAAGCCCTTCCCAATCCTGATCATAACGGCGACGCGCATCGGCGATACGGTTCTGTCCTCGGGTTTGATCAAAAAGCTCTATGATGAAATTCCCAATGCGGAATTCACCATCGTGGTGGGGCCCGTGGCTGCGCCGCTGTTTCGCGATGTGCCTCAGGTCAAAGACATCATTCCGTTGGTCAAGCAACGCAATGGCGGGCACTGGATCAAGCTCTGGCAAAAGGTTCGCCATCGGCACTGGGGGCTGGTGCTCGATGGGCGCGGCTCCGCCATTTCGCGCTTTATCAAGACTGAGCAACGCACGGTTCATAAGAAGAGCGCTCTGATCGAGCATAAGGTCATTGAGGCCGCGCGCCTGTTACGCTTGGAGGCTGAGCCGCCTGCGCCCTATCTATTCACAAGTCCTGAGACCGAAGCGCTCGCAGCCCGGATGGTGGGGCAGGCTGGTCCGATCTTGGCGATGGGGGCGGCCGCCAACTGGATTGGCAAGACTTGGCCCACGGAGCGCTTTGCTCAAGCCGCCTTGCGTCTGCTGGGCCCCGATGGACCTATGCCGACTGGGCGTCTGATGATCTTGGGCGGTCCGGATGACTGGCCAGCCGCAGAGGTGCTGCCTAGGGATCGGTGGATCGACCTGACGGGTAAGGCCGATCTGTTGACCATCTATGCGGCGCTAAAGCATGCGCGGATGTTTATCGGCAATGATTCAGGTCTGATGCATCTTGCCGCTGCAGCAGGCATACCCACATTAGGGCTGTTTGGACCCTCCGATGAGCGTCTCTATGGACCTTGGGGTGCCGATTGCCGCATTGTTCGCGGTGGTAGGACCTTTGAGGGCTTAAAACAGATCGATCCCCATCTGAACCAAGCGGTCTGTCACATGCTGGACCTGCCGGTGGCCAAGGTCGTGGCGGCCGCCTGCCGTCTCTTTGATGAAACCGTCTAACAGGAGCCTCCCTTGACC
>JBEGOG010000292.1:0-3438 GCA_041182125.1 Pseudomonadota bacterium | reverse complement strand
AGGCCCTACAGGGCCTCGAAGGCACCCGTAGCTCAGCTGGATAGAGCGTTGCCCTCCGAAGGCAAAGGTCACACGTTCGAATCGTGTCGGGTGCGCCAAACTGATGGTCCCCAAGCTCATCCTACAGATTGATATTCAATGATATATCCGTTGCGTGGAGGTGCGGAGGGGCCTGTCTTAGGGTGCTGTGCGCCTTAGACCTTCGGGTCTTGACCCCTTGGGCCCGGCTTGGAGCCCATCGCGGCGTGACCCTCAGCCCTGCAGGGTAATGTAGAGTTCTCTCTCCAGCAGCCATTGGCCGCGATTGTTGCGCCAGGTGGCCATATAGATGCCGCTCATCTCACCGCCATCTTTCCAGTTTCCCGTCCAACGGCCCAGTTCGGCGGCGCGTTGGCTGTCGTCGGTGATCTCAATGGAGGTTGTGGTGCGCACATAGGTGATGAAGCCCGAGGCGGCAAATTGGCTCGAAAAGGCTTCGACCACGGCATCGGCCCCGTCGATCAGATCGCCATTGCCCGCGATGAGCATCATATCGTCGGTCAGGTGGGGACGAAGCCGCGCGGCATCATGGGCTGCGATCAGGCGATTGGTCAGTTTGCGCTTGGCGCGGATGGCGATGTCTTGGGTAAGCATGGTCCCAAGATGAGCCGAGATCGCGCCAGTTCCAAGTCCTATCCGTACAAGTCCCATCTCCCCAAGTTCGGGCTCTAGGCCGCCGGAGCCGTGATGGCTGGTCGCCGGCCCACCCTTGCGTTGGGATTTCCCAAGCTCTGTGCAAAGGCTCTAGCCTCGGAGCGCCGATCTCCTTTAGGAACAGGTTGAAGGTGCCATGCAAAGGGTGCGTCCTTGGGTTCGTGCTTGGCCATCCGCCAAGGCTCAAGCCCAGCGGTGGATCGTTACGGATAGATATGACCAAGCCAGAAGCCTATCGCCTCGCGCACGACGCCTACCCTACCGGTCAAGAGATCACGACGCGGGTCAGTGACATTGACGGAAATGGGCATCTCAACGCCATCCGCATTGGCAATCTTTACGAAGAGGCCCGCGCTTCGTTCTACAAGGGCTTGAACCCCGGCCAGCGTCACCCCCGTGTGCTCGTCGCGGAGCTCAAGATCCGCTATCTGGGCGAAGGGTTCTGGCCCGGCACGGTAGAGATCAAGACGGGCATCGTCCAGCTTGGCTCCAGCGCCTTCACCATGGGCCAAGGCCTATGGCAGAACGGGGCCTGTATCGGCCTCTGCGACACGGTGCTGGTCCACGCGCCTGAGGGCAAGGCCACGCCCCTACCACCCCTGTTTCGCGACCAGTTGGAACGGCAGTTGATCCGACGATAGGCCAAGCCCTCGGACGCCGCCGCATACGCTATGATGGCCCCAGATGCAGCGGTGGCAAACATGATAAGAGAGAGGAAACGCAAACCATGAAGTCATTCGCCCTAGCCGCCCTCACCGCAGGTCTCTTGCTCGCCAACGCCCCTCAGGCCCTGAGCCAACCGGTGCCTGCCGTTGCAGCGGTACCGGCTGCATCCAATGACTATTCCGACGGTAAGATGTGGCTGTGTCGACCGGGTCGTGATGATGTCTGTAGCCAGTCCCAGCAGGACGCCACCATCGTCAGCGCTGACGGAAAGCAGGCTGCCGAGCCCTTCCGTGCGGATGCCAAGGCTCCGGTCGATTGCTTCTATGTCTATCCCACGGTCTCGAAAGATCCTGGCGGCAATGCGACCATGGCCATTGCGCCCGAAGAGCGCTCGGTGATCAATCAGCAATTTGCCCGGTTCGCGGCCAAGTGCAGGCCCTATGCGCCGCTCTATCGGCAAGTCACCCTGACGGCCTTGCGCTCTGCCATGATCGGCAAGCCGATGGCTGTGGATCGGGCCATGGCCTATAATGACGTGCTGGATGCGTGGAACCATTATCTCAAGAACGACAATCGCGGGCGCGGCGTCGTGCTGATCGGTCACTCGCAAGGCTCAGGCGTCCTGATCCAGCTGATCAAACAGGAGATTGACGGCAAGCCGGTGCAGGACCGCGTGATCTCGGCCATTCTCGGTGGCGCTCGCCTTCAGGTGCCGGTCGGCAAGGATGTCGGCGGCGATTTCAAGTCCATGCCCCTGTGCCGTTCGGCCTCCCAGACCGGCTGCGCGATCAACTTCGCCACTTTCCGAGTGGATAGCCCACCGCCCTCCAATTCGCGTTTCGGCACCTCTTCGGCACCGGGCCTTGAGGCCGCCTGCGTCAATCCCGCCGCTTTGGCGGGAGGCTCGGGAGCCTTGAAGGCCTATCTGGCCGCTGGCACGGACGATATTGTCAGCGACGGTACCGGCAAGCCCTTGGCTTGGACCACGCCACCAAGCGCGATCAACACCCCCTTCGTCGCCGTTCCCGGACTGTTGACGGCGGAATGTGTCCGTTCGGGCGGCTTCAACTATCTGGCCGTCACCACCCATTCTGATGCCGCTGGTCGCCGCGTTGGCACCATTCAGGGTGATGTCATTGCCGGGGGGCAGGTCCTAAAGGATTGGGGTCTGCACCTGATCGATATGAACCTGACCATGGGCAATATGCTCGATCTGGTCGGCACCCAGAGCGAAGCCTATCTCAACAGGGCGAAATAGGCGGGGCCAAGCTGCCGGGCTGCCTGTCAAACCGGCAGTCCGCCCGCAAGGAGGCGGCGGGCCTGACGGATTATGCAGACGCGCTGTCCTGATCGACCAATTGACGCCATCGGCTCTTGTTACGGTTGATTGCTCGACTAGTGTCTGGGCTAGGCGATGAATGGGGCGAGCATTGTTACGGTTGATTGCTCGACTAGTGTCTGGGCTAGGCGATGAATGGGGCGAGCATAATGATCAGGCGATTGGCGATTGGCGGGATCTGTGCGCTCGCCTTGATGGGTTGGGCGACCACCACCGCCTTGGCGGCGGACAGCGGGCTGGCCCGTTGGAAAGCACAGGCCGCGCGCGTCACCATCACCCGCGACGACTGGGGTATCGCTCACATCCACGGCAAGAGCGACGCCGATGCCGTGTTCGGCATGATGTACGCCCAGGCCGAGGATGATTTTCCCCGGGTCGAGGCCAACTATGTCAACAATCTCGGTTTGGCCGCGACCGTGCGAGGCGAAGAGGCGATCTGGAGTGACCTTCGCGCCCGGCTCTATGCCGACGAGACTGATCTGAAGGCCAAATATCGACAGTGCCCGCCTTGGCTTCAGAGCCTGATGGTCGCCTGGGCCGACGGGCTGAACTATTATCTTGCCACCCACAAGGATGTGCATCCCGTCGCCATCACCCGCTTCGAGCCCTGGATGACCCTCAGCTTCTCCGAGGGCAGTATCGGCGGCGACATTGAGGACATTTCCCTGTCCGGCCTTCAGGCCTTCTATGGCCAGGCTGGCGAGACCAAGGTGGCCGATATTCGCCCGCTCGAGGCCGAC
>JBEGOG010000291.1:2184-5033 GCA_041182125.1 Pseudomonadota bacterium | reverse complement strand
GTGAAGTTCATCAGCGAGCGCCTCGCGGCCTAAGCTGTCACGATCGATGACAGGTCGCCGCGCCGGGCCATGCCGGGCGCGGCGTCTTGACTCATAGTCGCCTCTGGTCCCGATTACGGGTGACCGAGGTCGACTGACCCCGACATTTGCGGGGCGTTCAAAGGATCAAAGCCATGCGTCGTGTCGTTATCACCGGTCTTGGGCTGGTCACGCCATTAGGGACTGGGGTTGATAATAGCTGGTCAGCCCTGCTGGCGGGACGCTCTGGCGCGGGCCGAATTTCGGCTTTCGATCCAACCGACTATGGCTGTCAGATCGCCTGCGAAGTGCCCCGGGTCGATGGGCGCGGCGGCGGCGGCGTCGATATTGCCGGATCGTTCGATCCCAACCTGACCATGTCTTCGCGCGATCAGCGCCGGGTCGATGATTTCATTCTCTATGCCATGGCAGCGGCTGACGAGGCCGTGATCGATTCCGGCTGGCATCCCCAGACCGAGGAAGACAAGTGCCGGACCGGTGTGATCATCGGCTCGGGCATCGGTGGTCTGAACACCATTGCTGAGACCGCCCTTGAGCTAGAGGCCAAGGGCCCGCGCAAAATCAGTCCCTTCTTTATCCCTTCGGCCCTGATCAATCTGGCCTCGGGTCAGGTTTCGATCCGTTACGGACTTAAGGGGCCAAACCATTCGGTGGTCACGGCCTGCGCCACGGGCGCTCACGCCATCGGTGATGCCATGCGCCTGATCCAGTGGGGCGATGCGGACGTGATGCTTGCGGGCGGTGCTGAGGCGGCGGTCTGTAAGATTGGTGTCGCGGGCTTTGTCGCCGCGCGGGCCATGAGCACCAACTTCAATGATCGGCCCCAGATGGCCTCCAGACCCTATGACAAGGACCGCGACGGCTTTGTGATGGGCGAGGGCGCAGGCATCTTGGTGCTGGAAGAATATGAGCACGCCATCGCGCGCGGGGCCAAGATCTATGCCGAAGTGGTCGGCTATGGCCTGTCGGGCGACGCCTATCACATCACGGCCCCGGCCAGTGATGGCGACGGCGGCTTCAGGGCTATGAACCTGTCGCTAGCGCGGGCGGGAATTGATCCCTCGCAGATCGACTATATCAACGCCCACGGTACCTCTACGCCTCTGGGCGATGAGATTGAGCTGGGCGCTGTCGAGCGGATGCTTGGGGCGTCTGCCTCCAAGACCACCATGTCCTCGACCAAGTCCTCGATCGGCCATTTGCTCGGCGCTGCGGGCGCGGTTGAAGCGGCCTTCACGGCGCTTGCCATTCGCGATCAGCTCGCGCCCCCGACGATCACTCTGGACAATCCATCGGTCGAGACCGCCATTGATCTGGTGCCGCACAAGGCCAAGAAGATGGAAATCAATGTCGCCCTGTCCAACAGCTTTGGTTTTGGCGGCACCAACGCCTCGCTCGTGTTCAAGCGGGTCCCATGACCTCGGCTGGCGAGCCATCGCCTCCTGAAACGCCGACCGGCGCGGTGGTCAAGCACCCGCTGGTGATCATTGGTGTCAGCGCGGCCGCAACCCTCGCACTGTTGCTGAGTGTGCTCTTGATCTGGGGCCTTGCAACCTACAGCCTGCCCGGACCGGCATCGGCCAACGGTGCCGACCGGATCGTTGAACTGTCTGAGGGGGCCAATCTTTCTGAGATTTCAGAGGTTCTGGCGCAAGACAAGGTGATCTCATCGGCGCCCGTCTTTGTTCTGGCCGCTAAGATCACGGGCTCGGCCCGCCGCCTAAAGGCTGGCGAATATAGTTTCCCTTCCAAGACCTCGATGTCGACGGTGATGGAGATGATCCGCAAGGGCAAGGGCGTGCGCCATCAGGTGACGATCCCAGAGGGACTGCCCTCTGACATGGTCGTCGATGCCCTGATGAAGAGCGATGTCCTGACCGGTACGGTTTCGGCCCCGCCCGAAGGCTCGGTCATGCCCCAGACCTACGAGGTCAAGCGCGGCGAGACACGCGCTGCCGTCCTGGAACGAATGATGAAGGCCCAGACCGAGTTGGTGGCCGAGCTTTGGCCCAAGCGGCGCAGTGGATTACCCTTCACCACGCCTGAGCAGGCCGTAATCTTGGCCTCCATCGTCGAGAAGGAAACCGCCAAGGCTGATGAGCGTCCGCGCATTGCCGCCCTGTTCATCAACCGCTTGCAGCAGGGCATGAGGCTCGAATCTGACCCGACCATCATCTATGGCATCACCCGGGGCAGGCCGCTGGGCCGGGGCCTGCGCGCCTCAGAGGTCGATGCTGCAACGCCCTATAACACCTATGTCATCTTTGGCCTGCCGCCGACACCCATCGCCAATCCGGGCCGCGCCGCCCTTGAGGCGGTTCTGACCGCGCCGCCCTCAACCGAGGTCTTCTTTGTGGCCGATGGGACCGGCGGGCATGTCTTTGCGACCAGCTATGATGATCATCGACGCAATGTCGCCCAGTGGCGCCGGATCGAGCGCCAGCAGGCCGCTGCACCGGCTGGAGGCCGATAGGATGGCTCTGTCGGGTATGACCGGCTTTGCGCGGGTTGAGGGATCCGCGGGCGCTTGGACCTGGGCCGTCGAGGCGCGCTCGGTCAATGGCCGTAATCTCGAGGCGCGCTTTCGTGGACCGCCGGGCTTTGACAGCTTAGAGCGGGTGGCGCGTGACGGGGCTCAGGGCCTATTCCAGCGCGGTCAGATCACCATCGGGCTTCAGGCCAAGCGGGCAGAGTCGGTCGGACAGGTGCGGGTCAATCTGGACCAGATCGAGCGTTATCTTGGTCTTGTTGCCCCACTGATCGCTGCGGGCCGCGCGCAGCGGCCGAGCGCCGATGGCCGGCTGGCCCTG
>JBEGOG010000291.1:0-2176 GCA_041182125.1 Pseudomonadota bacterium | reverse complement strand
GGTTAAGGCTGCTGTTGAACAGGCCATGACGGCCTCCATCACCGACGCTCTGACGGCGTTGCAGGCCTCAAGGCTGGATGAGGGCGCAGCCTTAGCGCCGGTTCTAAGCGGGCTCGTGGACCGTATTGAAGCGCTCGTGACGACGGCTGAAGAACAGGCCGCCGGTCAGCCTGCCGCCATCAAGGAGCGCTTCACCAAGCGCATGACCGAGCTGGCGGGCGACGGGGCAGGGGTTGTCGAACGGATCGTGACCGAGGCCGCCGCCATGGCCGTCAAGGCGGACGTTCGCGAAGAGCTGGATCGTCTGGTCAGCCACATTCAGGCCGCGCGCACCTTGCTCTCGAGTGATGCGGCCTCCGGGCGGCGGCTGGATTTTCTGATGCAAGAGTTTATGCGTGAGGCCAACACGCTCTGTTCTAAGTCCGCCTTGACGGGTCTTACCGCCACCGGCCTTGATCTGAAGGCCACCATCGAACAGCTCCGCGAGCAGGTCCAGAATGTCGAGTAGTTCCCATCTTCATGCCGAGTTCGGCGTTCGCAGAGGCCTGATGCTGGTCATTTCCAGTCCCTCGGGCGCAGGCAAGACCTCCCTGTCGCGGCGCTTGGTCGCCGATCATGGCGACCTCGAGCTGTCCGTGTCCTGCACCACGCGTGGTCCTCGTCCCGGCGAGCAGGATGGACGTGAATATCACTTTGTCGACCGCGCTGCCTTTGATCGTGATGTCGAGCAGAACCGCTTTTTGGAATGGGCCGAGGTCCATGAACATCGCTATGGCAGCCCCGAAGGACCTGTGATGCAGGCCCTGTCAGAGGGCCGCGACGTCCTGTTCGACATTGACTGGCAAGGGGCTCGCCAGATTGCAGCCAAGGCTTCGCAAGATGTGGTGCGGGTCTTTATCCTGCCGCCGACCATGGCCGACCTAAAGCGCCGCCTCAATGCACGGGCGCAGGATGCGGCAGACGTCATTGAGCGTCGGCTTGGCCGGTCCAAGGGTGAGATCGAGAAATGGACCGACTATGACTATGTCATCGTCAATGAGGACTTTGACCTCGCCTATGCCGAACTGGCGCATATCTATCATGCCGAACGGTTAAAGGCTGCGCGCAACCCTTGGCTGACGCCGTTCGTGAACCGCCTGATGGACGAACCGATCTAGGCCTTGGTCTGAGCCAAGACAATCTTTGCCAGCGCTAAGAAGCCGTCCACATCGACCGTTTCAGCCCGCGCGTCTGGATCAATGCCTGCGGCAAGGCAAAGCTCGGTCCCGCCAAGGGTCTTGAGGCTGGAGCGCAACATCTTGCGCCTCTGGCCGAAGGCGGCCTGAGTGGTCCGTTCTAGCGCCTTGAGCATGGCGGCATCGGGGCGGTCGGTGAGGGGCGTCAGATTGACGACGGCGGACGTCACCTTCGGCGGCGGCGTGAAGGCGCGGGCGGGCAGGTCCATGACGGTGCGCGCCTTGGCGGTGGCCTGAACCACGACGGCGAGGCGGCCATAGGCATCATCTCCGACCTGAGCGGTGATCCGGTCGGCCACTTCCTTTTGGAACATCAGGGTCATGGAGCGGGGCTGCCACGGGCCGGTCAGCCATTTCAGCAATAGGGCTGTGCCGACATTATAGGGCAGGTTCGCGACGATTGAGGCGGGGGCACCCGGCGCGTGCTCGGCGATCAATTCAGCTTCCTTGACGCGCAAGGCATCGTTCTGAACCAGATGGAGTTGGCCGGGGGCGGCGTCTCCTAGGCCATTGAGCAGGGGAAAGAACCGGGGGTCCATCTCTACGGCAATGACCTTGGCACCGGCTTCGAGCAGGGCGCGGGTCAGGCCGCCGGGGCCGGGGCCCACCTCGATGACGGTCTGGCCTTCGACCACCTCGGCCAAGCGGGCGATCTTGCGGGTGATGTTCAGGTCGAGCAGAAAGTGCTGGCCAAAGCTCTTCTTGGCCAGAAGACCGTACTCTTCGAGCGCCTCACGGATGGGGGGAAGGTCTGTGAGGCTCATAGGCTGGCCTGCGCGGCGCGGGTGGTGGCGATCTGGTCGGCCATGCGGATGGCGGCGATCAGGCTGTCGGCGCGTGCGATACCCTGTCCGGCAATGTCAAAACCGGTGCCGTGGTCGGGCGAGGTACGCACGATGGGCAGGCCGAGGCTGACATTCACCCCGCCCCAGAAGTCGAGC
>JBEGOG010000290.1:0-3496 GCA_041182125.1 Pseudomonadota bacterium | reverse complement strand
ACCGAGACTGAAATTGTCGAGCCAGGGATCGAGGGCGAGCTGCGCATCGACGGGGCCATGACCTTTGACGGCTATTGGCGCGCCGAGGCCTTGAGCCAAGCGGCCTTCGATGCCGAGGGCTATTTCAAGACCGGTGACCTCTTCACCATCGCGCCAGAGGCTGGCGGTCGGTTCTATCAGTTTGTCGGTCGCAGCAAGGAGATCATCATTCGCGGTGGCCTCAACATCTCGCCCGCCGAGTTGGATGTGCTGATCGAGAGCCATCCCAAGGTCCGCGAGGCCTGCTGCGCCGCCTATGCCGATGAGCGGTTGGGTGAGCGGGTCTGTGCCGTCGTCGCTCTGCGTGATGGTCAGACCCTGACGCTGGAAGAGGTTTGCGATCATCTGCGCGCCGCCGATATCGCCACCTATAAGCTGCCCGAGAAGCTTCGTATCATTGAGGCCCTGCCGCGAAATCCGCTCGGTAAGGTTCTGCGCCGCGAATTGGCGGGGGTGGCGGGGTCTTAAGGGTGATGCATATGCGCGCAGATGGGCCCTTTGAACGCCGGAATATGCAAAATTGCTTGCATCGGGCGAGGTGATCCCGGATTCTAGGTTGATCACTCCTCAACCAGACTTGGACCTTCGCCTGTGGCCATGCCGCCCACCAAAATGACTCGGACCTGCTCAATCTGGCGGGCGCTCGAGGTCGTGGGCGATTCGTCGGTACTGTTGATCCTTGAGGCCAGTTGGATTGGGGCTCGCCGGTTCGATGAGTTTCGGTCACGGACGGGTCTGTTGCCCACCTTGCTGAGCGATCGTCTCAAGAGACTGGTTACGGCGGGGCTTTTGGAGAAGGTGCTCTACAGCCAGTCTCCGCCCCGGTCGGACTATCGCATGACCCAAAAGGGCCGGGACCTCTATTGGCCTGCCTTGATGATGCTCAGGTGGGAGCGGCGCTGGACCTCCTTGGAGGGCAAGCTGACCGTGAACCTGCGCCATAAGCGTTGCGGCCATCTGTTCGAGCCCGTCCCGACCTGCTTGAAATGCGGCGATGAGATCAATGCGCGCGATATTGACTGGGCCGAGGGCCCCGGTGTCGGCTGGATGTCCGCCCACTATAGCCGTCGTCGCCAGCAACGGCAGTCGGTTGCCGAGCGTCTGGGGTCGGCAGGGCTGATGATTGAGGTGGCTCAAATCACCGGCGATCGCTGGGCTAGCCTAGTGCTGCGTTCGATCTTTACGGGCCTTAGGCGGTTTGACGAAATCCATCGCGATACGGCCATGGCCACCAACATCCTGTCCGAGCGCCTGTCTTGGTTGGTCGAGAAGGGCGTGATTCAGGCCCATGAATATGGCTCGGGCGTTCGCCGCTTTGAATATCGACTGACAGCCAAGGGGATCGACTATTATCCGGTGCTCTTGATGCTGATGCTCTGGGGCGACCGTTATTATTGCTCGCCGGAAGGCCCGCCGCTGTTGTTGCGCCATAAGGCGGATGGCCATGAGCTTGAGCCTGCGGTGACCTGTTCCTGCTGCGGCGTGCCGGTTGATGCCCATGATGTGACCTTCGAGATCATCGAGCCTGTGGGTGTTCGAGAACCCGCCTCAGAGCCCGCTCTTTCACTTTCATAACGATACTAAAGCCGGTAGGCTGCTGTCGAAACCGTCGTTTGACGGGCAAGAGACGTGAGGGAGCAGGCGATGAAGCGGCGTGTCATCCAGTGGGCCACCGGGGCCATGGGCAAGTCCTGCTTGCGGGCGGTGCTGGACCATCCGGACATGGAGTTGGTTGGCCTGTTCGTCTATGGCGACAATAAGGTTGGCCGAGACGCCGGTGACATTGCCCGAAGGCCCCTGACCGGTGTGTTGGCGACGCAGGATGTCGAGGAGATTCTGGCGCTGGACGCCGATGTGGTCATCCACTGCGCGCGCCTTGCCCCGCCCTATGGCTCGCACGATGCCGACCTGATCCGGCTGCTGGAATCGGGCAAGAACGTCATCAGCATCAATGGCTATAGCCGCCCGCACTATTGGGGCGGCGCGCGATTGGCAGCCCTTGAAGCGGCCTGCGCTAAGGGTGGGTCGTCCCTGATGGCGGCGGGGCTCAATCCCGGCTTTGCCGCTGAACAGATCGCGGTGGCAGCGACGGCGGTCTGTTCTCAGCTTCAGGCCATTGAGATCCTGGAAAGCGTCGATTGCCGACAGATCCGCAGCCCAGACTATGCCTTCGGGATCCTCGGCTTTGGCTCTGATCCGGCAAGCATCAATCCCAACGATCCAGACTGGTCGGTCGCGACCTCGCTGAATGGAATGTACAGTGAAGTGCTGGCCTCGATGGCCAACAGCTTGGGCCTGACCATCGACCGGATCGAGACCGATCACGTCCTGCGCGGGGCAACCGAGGACCTTCATGTCGGGGCCGGGCCCATCGCCAAGGGCACGGTCAGCCATATCGACCTGCGCTGGAGGGCCTTTGTTCAGGGCCAGCCGGTCCTAAATATGGGCATTGCTTGGTACATGGAGCACGGCCATCTGGACCGGGCCGATCCTCCCCTTTGGCGCATCCATGTGACCGGCAATCCGAATGTCAGCCTGACCATCGATCTGGAAAAGCCGGAGGGCGATCAGACCGCGACCTCGGCTGAGCAACTGGGCGTGGCCGGGGCGGTGATCAACACGATCCCATTGGTCTGTGATGCCCCCTCCGGCGTCCTCACCCGTCCGATGAGCACGCCCCATCAGGGGGTGGAGCTTTGTGTAATGGTACTGACCAACAGAACGACAGTTCAGCGAGGAAACCATGGTTTATATTCTGGGCGGATGGCAGAGCGACTTTTCGGACAATTGGGCGCGCAAGGGCATGGATTTTGCCGATGCCTTTGCCGAGGTTGTCGGTGAAGGCCTCGCAGCGGTCGATCTTGAACCGAAAGACATCGACAGCGGCCATGTCGGGAACTTTGTTGGCGAACTGTTCGCGGGCCAAGGCCTGCTGGGCGGGTTCTTTGGTCTTGTCCATCCAGATTTTGACGGCATGCCTACCGCGCGCCATGAAGCGGCCTGCGCGTCGGGCAGTGTCGCCATTCTCGCCGCCGCTGCCGAGATTGAAGCGGGTCATTATGATCTGAGCTGCGTGGTCGGCTTGGAGATGATGCGCAATGTTCCCGGTCAAAAGGCGGCCCAGAACCTCGGCGCTGCGGCCTGGACCGGTCACGAACTGCAAGATGCCGCCTTCCTGTGGCCGCGCGCCTTCTCCGATCTTGGCGAGGAATATGACCGTCGCTGGGGCCTGAAATATGAGCATCTGGCCCGGATCGCAGAGATCAACTTCACCAATGGTCGGCGCAATCCCAACGCGCAGACCCGCCAGTGGGCCTTTAACGATAAGAGCTTCACCCAAGATGACGAGGCCAACCCCGTCGTCGAAGGCATGATCCGCAAGAATGACTGCGGACAGGTCACCGATGGCTCGGCCGTCGTGTTCTTGGCCTCCGAAAAGCGGGCAGCGCAATATGCA
>JBEGOG010000289.1:0-2884 GCA_041182125.1 Pseudomonadota bacterium | reverse complement strand
GCCGACCACAGGAGCGAAGCTTCCCGCGCGCAGGATCGTGATCTGCGGGAGCCAGATAGGTTACAGGACCACCCGAGGTCTCGGTCAGGCCATAGCCCTGCATAAAACTGCAGCCCATCAGGCTGGTCGCCTGTCGAAGCACTGCCTCAGGAATGGGCGAGCCGCCATAGGTGATCCGCTTGAGGCTCGAAAAATCGGTCCCTTGCGCTTCAGGCAGTTGGGTGAGGGCCAAGATGACGGCAGGCACGAGGGTCGATTGGGTAATCCCCTTGGCCGGTATGAGGCGAAGAATTTCCTTCGGATCGACCTCAGGCAAGATCACACCTCGCGCGCCGTTGGCCAAGGTGCTCATGCCCATATTGATCCCGGCAACATGGAAGAAGGGCATGGCGATCAGGACCACATCGCGCGCTCCCATGGGCTCGACATCGACCGCATGGTTGCGAAACAGCGAGAGGTAATTGCTATTGTTTAGCCTGACGCCCTTGGGATGGCCGGTCGTGCCCGAGGTATAGACCTGAAGGATGTCGTCATCCCCCTTTGAGGCCAGCATCGGATCGACAGCCGATTGAGCGTCTCGCCAGTCCTCATAGGCGGGCCATTGGGCATGACCACCATCGACGGCAATCACCCGCTTGATGCGCGGCAATTGGCTGAGGATCTGTTCGACCACCCCGTAAAACTCACCACCCACAAACAGGATCTCGCAGTCGGCATCGGCAATGACGAAGGCCAGTTCAGGCGCGGCCAGTCGCCAGTTTAACGTCACCAGCACGGTTCGCGACTTATAGCACCCCAGCACCACCTCCCAGAACCGATCAAGGTTCTTGCCGACATAGCCAATGCGCGCGCCCGGGTTCTGATGGTCACCCAATAGTCCATTGGCCACTTGGCTGGCCCGCTCATCCAGCTCGCGATAGGTGGTCAGCCTATCGCGATAGTCTAATGCGATAGCATCGGGTCGCTCCTTGGCGTGCAGGCGGCTAATATCGGCAACGCAGTCCAAGCGGTGCGCGTGGGTCATGGTCAGGCCGTCTCCAACAGGTTGGCGCAGCCAGTCTCAGCAAGGATTGCAGCAAGCTTAGGATCAGACACCCCTGCGCGCCGTGCGCGTAAGGCCGCGAGGGACTTGGCGTGATATTTCTGCGGTGGCTGGACATAGGGCCTTCCCGCCAGCTCGACCGTAAACTCTGCCGCGCCTGATTGCAGGGCCCGGCTATTGGCATCGGTCCAGGGGAGGAAATAGCGGCCAATATAGGCCAGGATCGGGGTCAGGGTCGCAGCAAGACTGTCCCAGCCTTCGAAGGCCCCATCATTGCGCGGCTCATGCATGCGATAACACCAGTCTAAGACCGCTGGCCCACGGGCGCGGATGAAACTGCCGCAGGTGGGGTCGACCGAGGCCTCATAGAGCTGAGCGGCAAGTCCGAAATCGCCAAAGCTTGGCCGAGCACCAAACAGATATTTCCGGTCCTTGAGGTGGACCTCCAACAGGTCGAGCAACTCGGCCAGATAGTCGGTAATTAGGGGGGCTGTCGCGGGACTGGAGCCGACAAAATGACCGCGGCCCGACATGCGCTCAAGGATCATCGCCGCCAGTTGAGCGATCTCTTCAGCCGAACCCCTAGGCCGGGATAGGCGGGCCAAGGTTTGCGCCGAGGCCAGCCCGTCAACCTGAGCATACCAGCGGTGATGGAACATCAGCTTGTTGCCCCACTCATCCCCAAACTCTTCAAACAGAGCCGAAAGGAAGTTCAGGGCCGGGTCTTGCGGATGGATCGACGGCTCGGGGAACAGGGCCTCAAAATGCTCGATGATCGGGGTAGAGTCTTGCAGTCCAACCTCGTCGGGCGTCGCGACGGTGGGGACAATCGGCAGCTTGGCATAGCGGCGATAGTCTTCGTCGCTATCCGGGCCGCGCGGTATCCACTGATGGGGTATGGCCTTATAGCGGCAATAGGCCCGCACCTTGACCGAATAGGGTGACATTTCCGAACCGAAAATCTTGTAGAGATTGCTCATTTGGGGGATCCTGGAGAGAGAAGTTCACGCTGACGCTGGGCAAAGTCGTCCTTGCCAATGGCAGAGCCCTTGGCGACAGCCTCTCTGGCCCCGACCTGCTTATTCCAGCGATCGAAGTTAGGATATTCGGCCGGGTCTATGCCAAGGCCCTTATAGCCCCGCGTCCAAGGCCAGGTGGCCATGTCGGCGATGGAATAGTCGCCTGCCATATATTCCGCGTCGGCCAAGCGCCTGTCGAGCACGCCATATAGGCGGCGGGTCTCGTTCGTATAGCGCTCGATGGCGTAGGGGATCTTGTCCTTCTGATAGTTGAAATGGGCCGCCTGCCCGGCCATGGGTCCAAGACCGGCACATTGCCAAAAGAGCCATTGATCAACCTGGCTGCGGGCGCGGCGCTCGGTGGGGTAAAACTGCCCTGATTTGTCACCGAGATATTGCAAGATGGCCCCCGATTCGAAGATCGATAGGGGCGCGCCATCTGGGCCCTCATGGTCCAAGATCGCGGGCATCCGACCATTGGGCGACAGGGCGCGAAAGTCCGGTTCATGCTGAGCGCCGCTGGCAATATCAATGGGCACCAACCGATAGGCCATGCCGGTTTCTTCCAACATGATGGTGATCTTCCACCCGTTGGGTGTGGGCCAAAAATGAAGGTCGATCATGTCATCCTCATGCGACGGCGAGCCGGTTTCCGACCCGGGTTAGGGGCCGAGACAGAGGCGTTGCCAGCAGGGCTTCCGCGCCGCAGTCCTTTGCGAAAGACTGGCAGACGGCGCGATCTTCGGGGCTCAACTGTGCCAACCAATCTAGCGTTCTTTGCAGCAGCCAAAGCGAGTGGCCCGGCGCGCCCATGGTCATATGG
>JBEGOG010000288.1:0-4940 GCA_041182125.1 Pseudomonadota bacterium | reverse complement strand
CGCGCAGCGCCTCGAGCACGGCGCGCACCTCCATGCGCTGGTTCGTGGTGCGCCGCTCGCCCCCGGAACCGTGCGGTTCGCCGTCGGGGGCGACCGCCCAGGCCCATCCTCCGGGCCCGGGGTTCCCCGAACAGGCTCCGTCTGTGTAGATGACCGTCATCGCCGATCACTGTAGGGACACAGCGGGTTACTGGACGGTAACGGTGAGAGACTGTGGGCCATGATCTTCGACGGGTACGTTCACCAACTCCCCGACAGCGACCCGGGCGAGACAACCGAGTGGCTCGACAGCCTCGATGCCGTCATCGACGCCGTCGGGCACCCGGACATCGTGCAGCTGGGCCTGCCGCTGCTGCGCGATTTTAGGCGGGAATTTCCAGACATATTGATCGATGTCTCCTCGTCCCACGTCACTGGCCTGCCCGCGCAGGATCTGGATATGGCCGTGGTCTATGACCGCCAGAACGTCGATGACAAGGTCTCGGACCTTCTGTGGCTGGTGCGCGTCACCCCGGTCTGCTCGCCCGAACTGGCGGAAAAGCACGCTGGAAAGTCCATCGACCAGTTTTTGGCCGAGAATGAGCTTTTGCACGTGAAGCTGGAGAGCGAGCCGCGCGGCATGCTGTGGTCGATCTATATGCGCCAATGCGGCATCATCGCTGACACAGATCGGGGCCTAGCCTTCGACACCGCCATATCCGCTGTGAAATATGCCATTTCCGGCGAGGGCGTCGCCTTGGCCGATGTCGACATGTTCGCCGAAGAACTGGCCGATGGGCGGCTGGTTGCCCCCTTCGATACTGCCCTCGAAGACGGCTTCGGCTATTATCTGAAGTTCCACCCTGAAGATCTGGCCGATCCCGCCGTGGCCCTTTTTCGGACCTGGATCATCAGCCGCTTTGCCAACACGGCCGAGCCCGCCAAGGTCAGCCGCGAGCCCTGATTTAGCCGATTGGCTCCTCGTTTGGCGGAATGACGACCAGCTTGCCGATGTGCCGCTTGGCCAGAAAATCCTTCTGGGCCTGAACAAGGTCCGACAGGGGATAGGTCTTGGCCAGCAGCGGCCTGATTTCACCGCGCTCGATATAGCCGACCAACGCCTCGAACACCCCCTCATCTTGGGCGGTGCAGCCATAAAGGGTCAGGTCCTTCAGATAGAGTTTGCGCAGGTCCAATTGGACCATTGGCCCGGCTATGGCCCCGGAAACCGCATAGCGGCCGCGCGGCTTAAGCACGTGGAGCAGGTCAGGCCATTTATCGCCGCCGACCACGTCAATGACCACATCGATGGTATTTTCCCCCAAGGCCTCTAACAGTGGCTGATCGCGCGAGATCAAACGATCAGCACCAAGGACCGCGCAATCGGCCATCTTGTGCGGCGAGACCACGGCCAGAACCTCTGCGCCCCGACGTTTGGCCAACTGCACCGCCGCCGACCCGACCCCGCCGGTGGCTCCGGTGATCAAAACACGCTCGCCCACCCCTACCCGGCTGCGTGTCAAAAGGTTCTCAGCCGTCGCATAGGAGCAGGGAAAGCTGGCCAGTTCGGCATCGCTCAAGGCGCTGTTGATCCTGTGAGCATCGGCGGAGGGAACGCAGACATATTGCGCAAAGCCGCCGTCGCGCTCTGAGCCAAGCCAGACATCCAACAGACCTTGGCGCAGCGACACGAGGCAAGCCTGAACCAGAACCCGCTCGCCAAGCCGGGCTGGGTCAACCCCTTGGCCGACCGCCACCACACGTCCGCAGACATCCGCGCCCTGAATGCGGGGAAAGCCTAGGGCCTCTCCGGTCCAACTGCCGTCGGTGACGCTGCCATCCTCAGCGGCGCTGGTCGCATACCAGCCGACGCGCGTATTGATGTCGGTATTGTTGACACCCGCCGCGCCGACCCTGACCAACAGTTCACCGGCCAAAGGCGAAGGACGCGGAACGTCCGTGCGATAGCTGAGCCGGTCATAGTCCCCATGACCGGTCAAAACCATGGCGGCCATCGTGGGGGCAATGGTGGGAGGCAGTGCGGTTTGATCGGACATAAACAGCGCTCCAACGGGCTAAAATCATCATCGCCCGCTCCGTCCTTGATAGGCTCGCCAACCGACCTTGGAAATCCCGTCCTTTTGGGAAAAAAATTTTGCTATCTCCCTAAAATTTTCAATTGTTTGCTTGTGCTCGGCCTCTCACAAACCCAATTCATCGTGGGTCTTAGACACGCGCTTCACTGTTCGAGACGGACACGAAAGATCCGGATCAACGCCTCAACTATGGTCATGAGATTCCAATGAAAATCGGCTTTATCGGACTGGGAAATGTCGGCGGCAAGCTGGCGGGTAGCCTTCTGCGCAATGGTCACGATGTGACGGTGCGCGATCTGAACCCAGATCTGATGGCCGAATTCGTGGCCAAGGGTGCCAAGAGCGTCGCCTCGCCCAAGGAAATGGCCGAGCAGGTCGATATGATCATCACCTGCCTGCCCTCCCCCGCCGCCACCGCCCATGTGGTCGAGGCCGAAGACGGCTTCCTGCAGGCTCTGCGTCCCGGCATGGTCTGGCTCGAGATGAGCACCACCGACTATGAAGAGGTTCTGCGTCTGGGTGAACTGGTCGAGGCCAAGGGGGCCATGATCATGGACAGCCCCGTTTCCGGTGGCTGTCACCGCGCCGATACGGGCAACATCGCCATCTTTGCTGGCGGCAAGCGCGAAGCCTTTGAATATGTGCTGCCGGTCCTGACCACCATGGGCCGCCGCATCCTGCATACGGGCGAGCTGGGCACCGCCTCGCGGTGCACCGCCCATCTGGTGGCGCTGGCCGAAGCCCTGACCACCTGTAAGGTCGTGGGTCTGGACATGAACACGGCCTATGAGGCGATCCGCATCTCGTCGGGCAACAGCTTCGTGCACGAGACCGAGTCTCAGGTGATCCTCAACGGCAGCCGCGACATCAGCTTCACCATGGATCTGGTGATCAAGGATGTCGGCCTGTTCGACCAACTGGCCCAGGACCACAATGTGCCGCTGGAACTGTCGCCTCTGGTCCTGAACATCTTCAAGGACAGCGCCGAGCGTTACGGCCAGCGCGAGTTCTCTCCCAACGTCATTCGCCGCTATGAAGAGCCTTGCGGCGTCAAGGTTCTGGGTCAAGGCTTCCCCGCCGAGATGACCGACGACGAGCCGGAAGAACCCGGCTACGAAGTGATCGCAAAGCGCTAAGCCAAGCCCCGTTCCGCGCCTATCCTCTATCGCAAGGACCCTTGCCCATGATCCCTCTTGACCATTCGGCCTGGAAGGCGCGGGCAAAGGCCCTGAAGATCGAAACCGGCCTCTTTATCGACGGGGCCTTCTGCGCCGCCGCCGATGGGGCTGTTTTCAATGCCCTTGATCCGGCCAATGGCCAGACCGTGGCTGAGGTCGCCTGCGGCAACGCCAGCGATATTGACCGGGCCGTCGCCTCGGCCAAGGCCGCGTGGGACGATGGTCGCTGGCGGCACATGTCGCCGCGCGCGCGCATGGCGATTTTCCGCCGCTTTGCCGATCTGGTCGAAGAGAACGCCGTCGATCTGGCCCTTCTGGAATGTCTGTCCATGGGCAAGCCGGTCAGCGACAGCCTCAATATCGATGTCCCTGAAACGGTCGTAACCATCCGCTATTTCGGCGAGGCCATCGACAAGGTGGCTGGGACAGTGACCAACTCGCCGCACGAGGCCGTCCAGATCATCGCGCGTGAGCCGTTGGGCGTCGTCGGGGCTATCTCCTCTTGGAACTACCCCCTCCTGATGGCGACATGGAAGGTTGCGCCCGCCTTGGCCGCCGGGAACTGCGTGGTCCTGAAACCCGCACAGCAAGCCCCGCTCAGCTGCCTGAAACTGGCGCAGCTCTTTGTTGAAGCTGGCGGTCCCGAAGGCGTGTTCAATGTCGTCAATGGCCGGGGTCAAGAGGCGGGCAAGGCGCTGGCCCTGCATCAAGACGTGGCCAAGATCAGCTTCACCGGCTCGACCGCCGTGGGCAAGCAACTGATGATCTATGCCGGTCAATCCAACCTCAAGCGCGTCAGCCTCGAGACCGGCGGCAAGAGCCCGCAGATCTTCATGCCCGATCTGGCCGATCTGGACGCTGCCGTCGATGGGGCCATCGGCGGCATTTTTGACAATGCCGGACAGGTCTGTAATGCCGGTTCACGCCTGCTCGTCCATGCCGACATCCATGACGAGTTCATCGCTCGCTTCACCAAGCGCTCAGCCGAGCTCTACAGGGCAGGCGATCCGATGGACCCCAGCACGACGCTCGGCCCCATGGTCTCACGCGCTCAGCAGCGCGATGTTCTAGGCTGGATCGAAAAGGGCAAGGCCGAGGGGGCCCATCTGGCCTTTGGCGGGACCGAGGTCGAGAGCCTGCCGGGCGGCGCCTATGTCACCCCGACCCTCTTTACCGGTGTGACGCAAGACATGACCATTGCCAAGGAAGAGATCTTCGGCCCCGTGGCCTCGCTGCTGTCGTTCGAGACGGAGGCGCAGGCTCTGCAAATAGCCAATGATTCCATCTATGGCCTCGCCGCCAGCGTCTGGACCTCAGACCTTGGCCGCGCCCACCGGATGATCAAGGCCATCGAGGCGGGCGTCGTCTGGGTCAACTGCTTCGGCGACGGCGACATGACCCAGCCCTTTGGCGGCTACAAGCAGTCGGGCAACACCCGCGATAAGTCGATGGAATGTCTAGCGGGCTACATGCAGTCCAAGGCCGCTTGGATCAATATCGCTTAGGGGGTGGTCTGCGCACGAGGACGGAGCACAATCCGTCTTCCCCGCGAAGGCGGATGTGAAGAGAAAAACAAGGCCCCCGTCGGCGCTGCGCGCCACGTCCCCCAGAGGGGGAAGATCTACGAGCGATAAATCTTCCCCCTCTGGGGGAAGTACCGGCGAAGCCGGGGTAGGGGGACTTAGCC
>JBEGOG010000287.1:0-3185 GCA_041182125.1 Pseudomonadota bacterium | reverse complement strand
TGACGAGGAGGAGATCGTGGAAAAGCGTATCGTCAGCGGGGTCGCCTATAGCCGCGACGAAGCCAAGATCACCCTGTTTGGTCTGCCTGACCATCCGGGCGTATCGTCGAAGATCTTTTCACGCCTGGCCGATGCCAACGTCAATGTGGACATGATCGTCCAGTCGCGGGCCCGGGCCACTGACGCGGCTAATATGGAATTCACCGTCGGCAAACGCGATGCGGGCCGTACGATCGAGATCATGCGCGCCAATCAGGCCGATATCGGCTTTGAAGATGTGGCGCTGAACGAAGATGTGGCCAAGGTGTCCGTCATCGGCGTCGGCATGCGCAGCCATGCGGGCGTGGCCAAGACCATGTTTGGAGCCTTGGCGGAAAAGGGCGTCAATATCCAGGTCATCTCGACCTCGGAGATTAAGATCAGCGTCCTGATCGATGCCGCCTATACCGAGCTGGCCGTGCGTGCGCTCCATGCCGCCTACGGACTGGACCAACTCTAGGGCCCTTCGCCCATCACAGTCTCGTGCTTAGGGGCCAGCGTTCGGTATCGCTGCGTTGTCTTTTTGTGCACGAGCCTGCTTTAATCTGCGCAAAGCGAGGGGGCAGTGGGCCAAGTCGGTCGATTGTCCTGTTTGGTCATAAACCATTCGTTCAAATTGGCTAAAAGGCACCGTCGCTAAAGGCACAAGTTAGGGAACCATCAATCAGCATGCCCACGCCGGGTCTAGCCATACGGGGTCCGCGCAGTCTTCTGCGCCAGATTCGCGAAGCGATGGCCAGCGGCGGTCCGGCGCAGGCGCGCCTGAACATGGTCGTGCGCATCATTGCTCAGTCGATGGTGGCCGAGGTCTGTTCGATCTATCTGCGGCGTTCGACCAATGATCTGGAGCTGTTCGCCACCGAGGGCCTGAACCCCTCCGCCGTTCACACCACCACCTTACAGCCGGGCGAAGGTCTGGTCGGTGAGATCATGCGACTGGGTCGGCCGCTGAACCTGTCTGACGCGCCGAACAATCCGAACTTCTCCTATCGTCCAGAAACGGGCGAAGACCCGTTCCATGCCTTCTTGGGCGTGCCTCTGCTGCGCGGTGGTCGGACCATCGGCGTTCTGGTCGTCCAGAACCGCACCGAGCGCACCTATGCCGAGGAGGAGGTCGAGGACCTTCAGATCATCGCCATGGTGCTGGCCGAGATGGTCGCGGGCGGCGAACTGTTCAATGAGGCCGAACTTCGCAATGTTGAACTGGCCCCCCACAAGCCGGAGCGGCTGAAGGGCGCGAAGTTTGCCGATGGCCTAGCCTATGGCAGAGCGGTCCTGCACGAGTCGGCGGTGATGCCGTCGGACCTCCTGTCCGAAGATACGCCAGCGGAGTCCTTGCGCCTTCAAACGGCCATCGAGGCCCTGCAGCTTCAACTCGACGGCATGCTCGACGGCCATGGACTGGTCGGTGCCTCCTATGATGTGCTCGAAACCTACCGAATGTTTGCCCATGACCGGGGTTGGAACCGATCCTTGGAGGAGGCGGTCCGCTCCGGTCTGACGGCCGAGGCGGCGGTGGAGCGGGTGCGGTCAGAGCATCGGGCGCGTCTGGGTCAGGCACGTGATCCTTATCTGCGTGAGCGGTTGCACGATCTCGAAGACCTCAATGATCGGTTGCTGCGCCACCTGTCTGGCGATGGGGCGGCGGTTCGGGTCTTGCCTGAAAATGCCATCTTGATTGCCCGTAATCTTGGTCCCGCCGATCTGCTCGAATATGACCGCACCAAGCTCAAGGGCTTGCTGTTGGAAGAGGGCTCATCGGCCAGCCATGCGGCCATTGTCGCCCGCGCGCTCGATATTCCCTGCGTGGGGCGCCTGTCTGGCCTGCGCGATCGGGTGTCTGAAGGCGATCCGGTGATCGTCGACGGAGAGTCCGGTGAGGCCTATTTGCGCCCCCGTGCAGACGTCATCGAAGCGGTCGGTGCGCGGATGGAGGTTCGGGCGCAGAGACGCGCCGAATTTGCGCGTCTGCGTGATACGCCTGCTATTACCCGCGACGGGGCCAAGATCACGCTGTTGATGAATGCTGGTCTGGCGGTCGATCTTGATATTCTGAACGATACAGGCGCGGAGGGCATTGGCCTGTTCCGTACCGAGTTTCAGTTCATGGTCGCTGAGGAATTGCCGCGCTTAGACGCCCAGACCGCCCTCTATGATCGGGTTTTGGACGCCGCTGAAGGGCGACCTGTCACCTTCCGCACACTCGATCTGGGCGGCGATAAGGTGCTGCCCTATCTGGAGGCAGAGCGTGAGGACAATCCAGCGCTCGGTTGGCGCGCCATCCGGATGGGTCTGGACCGCCCGGCCTTGCTGCGCCTGCAACTGCGTGCCCTGATCGCTGCCTCTCGGGGGCGGGAACTTCGGATCATGTTCCCGTTGGTCGCCAGTGTTGAGGAGTTTCGTGCGGCCCGCGCACTGGTGGATCACGAGATTGCTTGGGCTGAGCGGAGAGGGCGGACGGCTCCCGGTCTCTTACGCGTCGGGGCCATGATCGAGGCGCCTGCCCTGATCTGGCATCTGGATGCCCTGCTGCCCCTGACCGACTTTGTTTCGGTCGGTACCAATGATCTGATGCAGTATCTTTTCGCCGCTGACCGGGGCAATCCGCGGGTTGCCGATCGCTATGATCCCCTGTCTCCGCCCGCCCTTCGGGTGATGAAGGCGATCTATGATGCTTGCCACGAGAGCGGCACGCCCGTGTCGGTTTGTGGTGAGATGGCAGGGCGACCTTTGGAGGCCTTTGCCTTGGTCCATGCCACCGTCTGGTATCGGTCCGGTCAAGCGGATGGTCTTGTCATGCGACCGTGAGGCGGCGCGCCGAGGTGTACTCAACCTATTGAAGGGGTCCGCAGGGTCTGTTCGAAATGAAATCGAGACCTTAGCGCGGAAGCTATCAGTATCTATATAAGTCATTGTTTTGTAATATTTAGCGTGATATTACCGTCGCAGATTTGATCTACTCAAATCGTGATGAGGGTGAGCGATTTCTGACCTTGCCCCATCAAGTCGGGGCATTGGCGGTTAATGGCATTGGATACGGGCCCGTTATCATCGCGGTTCGGCGACCCATCGGACGGTCTGTTCGGTGCGGTGCCTCACGATGACGTGTCTTCAGGTCTCGCCACTTCGACGCCCCCTTCCAGTTT
>JBEGOG010000286.1:0-2918 GCA_041182125.1 Pseudomonadota bacterium | reverse complement strand
GACGACCACAGCGGCAACCGATGAGAAGGCAGCTGAACAAACCGCCACTGCGCCCCAAGCTGCGCCGGAAGAGACCGAAGAGTTGGTGGTCACCGGCTCACGCATCCGCCGGACTGAATTTACCAGTAGTGCGCCCATTCAAGTCATCACCGCCGAGCAGTCGACGCTCGAGGGCTTGGTAGACACCTCTGAAATTATCCAAGGGTCGTCGGTAGCAGGCAATGCGCGCCAGATTGACAATTTCTACACCGGCTTCGTCACCAATGGCGGTCCGGGGGTCAACACCGTCTCGCTGCGCGGTCTAGGGGCACAGCGAACCTTGGTTCTGCTTAATGGTCGCCGTGTCGGTCCCGCCGGAACGCGTGGACAGGTCGGGGCGGTTGACCTCAACACCATTCCCTCAAAGTTGATTGAGCGGATCGAAGTGCTCAAGGACGGTGCATCCTCCGTCTATGGCTCAGACGCCGTCGCCGGGGTGGTCAATGTCATCACGCGGAGAAATCTTGATGGTGGTGAGGCCGAGGTCTACGTAAACCGAAGCGCTGAAGGGGGCGGCGACCAGTATCAACTCGATCTCTCCCAAGGCTGGATCTTTGATCGTGGCTACGCAAATATCGGGGCCGACTATTATAAACGCGAAGCCCTTGTTTTCGGCGACCGCAGCTACTTCTCCTGCCCGCAGGACTATGTGTTTGATGCGTCAACCGGCATCCGCCTCGACCTGATCGACCCCACTACGGGAAACTTCAAGTGTCAAAACACCCTTTCCGGGCGTGTGGATAACATATCGACGGGACGTAACTACATCTACAATAGCGCGGCCATTGCGGGCGGAGGCATTGGCAAAACTGACCTAGCAGGCTTCACGCGCGTCGGTGCCAATTTCCCCGGCAACCCGGCAGATACCCGCGCCAGCGGAGCGCTCAATCCGACCAATGATCCGCGCCTGCAAAGCCGCACCGCCATATCACCGGTGGAGCGCTACACACTGACGGCGAATGGGTCTTTCGACCTAACAGCCAGCACAGAACTCTATGCAGAATTGATGCTCAATCGTCGGGAATCGTCTCAGCGCAATTGGCGTCAGCTGTTCCCGACCGTGCATTTCAACAATCCCAACAACCCCTTCAGGGTGGGCAATCCGAACGGCTATGCCCCTGGCTATGCGCGGTCCATCATCCTGCTACCCTCCGATGGCAACCAAACGGTCGACTATCACCGCGTGGTCCTTGGCGCGAAGGGCCCACTCCCAGATCTCGGCGTCCTCAAGGGCTGGGACTGGGAAATCTATGGCCAATATTCCAAGTCTCAGGGCGAGTATGGCGGAAACTTCTTCTATAATGACCGGGTTCTTGCCACCACAGACGCGGCAGCCTGCAACGTCGCGCTCCTAAAATCGGCGAGCGCCTGCCCAACCGGCGGGGTCAACTATTTTCGTCAAAACACGGTCGAAACGGGTCAGTTTTCACCCGAAGAGGCAGCCTTCCTGTTCGGTTATGAAACCGGCAAGACCGACTATACTCAGCAACTGATCGAAGGCTCGCTATCGGGAAGCCTCCTGTCCCTCCCGGCTGGCAATGTCGCTGCGGCCATAGGCTTTCACCTCCGCAAGGAAGAGATCGACGACAACCCCGGCGAACAGGCCAAGGCCAGCAACTCTTGGGGTTTGACCTCTGCGGGTCGAACCGCTGGGTCCGATACGATCAAGGAGGCGTTTGTTGAGTTGGAAGTCCCTGTCTTTAAGGGCCTTCCCGTCGCCGAAAGCCTGACGCTCAACCTCTCTGGCCGCTATAGTGACTATAAGAGCTATGGTGCCAGTTCGACCTATAAGGTGGATGTAAACTGGCAGGTTCTGCCGTCCGTTCGGCTGCGCGTCAGCGACGGAACCTCGTTCCGTGCCCCTGCGCTTTACGAGCTCTATCTTGCCAACCAAACCAGCTTCTTGGGTCAAAGCTCTATCGACCCTTGCTTGAAATGGGGGGACGACCCGTCAACGGTCATCTCAACAAACTGCGCCAAGCAGGGCATACCCCGTGACTACAACGCGGCAGGCACATCCTCTGCGCTGATCATCACCGGAGGCGGGAAGGACATTCTTGACTCGGAAACTGCCAAATCAAAAAACTTTGGGCTAGTTCTGACACCAAGCTTCATTAACCTGAATATCGCAGTCGATTATTTCGACATCGAGATCAATGATCAGGTGGCCCAATTCGGTGCTGGGAATATCCTGCTCGCCTGCTATGGACAGCCAAATTTCCCCAATAATGATTTTTGCTCTCTGTTCAAACGCGACACAAACCCAAGTTCAACGACACCGTGGATGATCACGTCGGTTAACAACAACTATGTGAACATCCAGAAACAGTCCCAACGCGGCATCGACTTGACCACGCGATTTATCCACCAGTTCACAGACTCAAAACTAACGATCGATAGCCAGTTCTCTTGGATTCTCGACTGGACGACGCAGCTGCTCTCAAAAACTGAAATTGAGAATAACGGCCTTGTCGGCAGCCCCGATTTCAACGGTGATGTCGATGTGCGTTTGGAAAAGGGCGATTGGACCTACTATTGGGGCATGGATGTTGTCGCAAAGAGCTCCGACACCGGTTATTATGGCAAGGACGTCTATGCCAACTATCGGGGCACTGGAGCCGTCGCTTACTATAAGCAACAGGCTGAGTTCCAAGTGACTCACAACGTCTCCGTCCGGAAGAAGTTCGATAAGTGGACTGCACAGGTCGGCGTCCAGAACCTCTTCGACGAACAGCCTCCCTATATCTCGAGCGGAACCACCCGCGTCGGCAATGTATCGCTCGGCTCGTCCTATGACGCTGTCGGTCGGCGCATGTTCGTGAACATTGCCCGCCGCTGGTAGGGATCTTCCAACGACAAACAGATCAGGCGGCGAGAGC
>JBEGOG010000285.1:0-2931 GCA_041182125.1 Pseudomonadota bacterium | reverse complement strand
TATAGCGGATCGTGACCAGACGCGCTCCGGCCAGCACGAAGGTGACCGGGGATGAGCTCGGCTCCTCCTCATCGGCATTGTGCAGGATGGTGGCGGTCATGAAGGTGGCACCATCCTCCTGATAGAGGCGGCTGGAGGCCTCGATCTCGGCCATCTCTTCACGTGTGGGCAGAAGTACGCCAAGGGCCTGCTCGACCAAAAGCTCTTCGGCGCGGGTGGGTTCAACCAGCTCGATCCACACCGTGTCCGGCGGCAGGTGCCAGCCGGACTCAAGGCTCGGAACATCGAAGGCCGGAGCCCCATTGCGCAGCAGTTTCAGCATCAGTCTGCTTTCTGTCAGCGCCTGCGGACAGGGCTCGGCCTAGCGTTTGTCGGTTGGGGTCTCTTCGCCGCCGGTCAAGGACGCAATCAAGGCCGCGATCTGATCGGTGGTCTCTGCGGCCTGATTCAGCATCTGGGCCGGACCAGAGCCGGGCGTCGGCACAGCCGCAGCCACCTGACTAAAGGCGGTTTGGGCCATGTTCATCACCGCATTTTGCGCCGCATAACGGGCTGCATTCTGGGTCGAGGAATAGATGAAGCCATAGGTCGGATAGACCGTGTTGCCGAGGTCGCGCACGGGATCGTACCAGACCTTGACCGAACTCCAGTCGCCCTGTTGGGAGACGTCAATGACGGTGACGTCCTTTTCAACCTTGCCCCGGGTGCCGGAGATAACCGACCAGTTGGCATGGGTGACTTGAATGACGCGGTCGGTCAGGACCTGGCTGACCACGGCCACGTGGCCCTTATTCATAATGCCGGTCTGTTTAAAGACCAGGACGGCCCCGGTCTTGGGCACGAAGCCCTTATTATATTTGCCGGAGGCCTGTTGCCACCAGGTATAGGCGTCACCGAAGATTTGAATGCCGGAGAATGTACGGGCAAAGGGAACGCATTGCAGATAGCCTTCAGCCTGGGCACCGCCCACAGGAGACAAGGCTACGCCAAGAGCGCAGGTCAAGGCCGCAAGGACGTTTCGCGTCCGCATTCTCATCCAGTAGTCCCCCGCATTGATCAAAGGCGTGTTTAGCCCCTAAAACCGTTAAGGAAAAGCAACTTTTTGTTAAAATGTGCTCTGCACAGCACGGTTTCAGCTTGAAGCTGAGAGGCCGCCGGACGTGATCAGGAGGCGATCCGATAGACTCCCGAGCCCGTCGCGACGACTGCTCCACCGTTGGGGCGGACCAATTCAGCCTGAATAAACAGCAGGGTGCGGGTGGCGCGGTCGACCCAACTGCGCACCTCAAGTGAGTCTCCAGCCGCCATCGCGGGGCCAAATTCAATCGATTGGGTGACCACGATCAGAGGGCCTCGGTCTTCTGCGGCGGCCCGTTGCGCCATCTCCAACAGACCCGCGACAGCGCCCGGCTCAGCACCAAGAATGACGTTAGATTGATAGGTGGCGGCAGGGGTTAACAGCATGAGGGCGACTCGCGAAGGGCTCGGGCGTTCCGTCTGGCCCACTGGATCCGTCCTGGTCAAGCCCACAAAAAATCGGGCGGCCGTTGCAGCGACCGCCCGATCTAGTCAAATGCTCGAAGACCTCTGGTCGGTGGGTTAAAACCGACCAAAGTGGGTAGAGAGGCCAGCGACCCGGCTGGCCCCATCAAAATCAGCGCGCAGCAGGCCGCGCACTGAGATTGCATTTCGCCAGAGCGTCAGCCTCGAGGCTGAAGCTGGCGGATGAATAGCCGACAATGGTGCCCACAGCCTTGGCCAGGTCCTTGCAGCTCTTGGTCGAGGCGACATTGTCTGGTGCCGCCGTGGCAACACAGACTGTACCTTCGCAGGCCCAAACAGCGCCGCCTGCAATGACCCGTGCCTTGGCGGCAGGGGCTTGAAGGGTCGCAGTGATCGTCGTCGCAGCAAGGGCGGAGCTGGCCGCCGAAAGGGCGAGAACGGCAACAGCCGTCAAGATTTTGAGCTTCATACTATCGTCTTTCACGTTCGGGGAGGATGGAGTGCCGGAGGAGTACGACCCTATCCCCAGGGCCGCGCCGACACGAACTGAACAGTGCTTAGATAGCAGGGCCGCCCGAGCCTGCCAACAGCCTTTCGAGAGATGTTCGTAGAATTCGAAAGTTGGACGGTTTGGGCCCAGCTTGCGTCAAATGCACAGCTTCCCTTGGGTTACTATTGATCACCGCCGCCTATGGCGCCCATACTCTTACCAACAGAAAAAAGAATGTGAGGAACGTCCATGGATTTCGCCCTACCCAAGGAATTGGTCGACTATCTTGGTGTGCTCGATGCCTTCATCGAGGCCGAGATCAAGCCGCTTCAGGCCAAAGACGACAATGAGCGCTTCTTTGACCATCGCCGCGAACATGCCCGCACCGATTGGGACAATCAGGGTCTGCCGCGCCATGAGTGGGAAGAGCTCCTGCGCGAAGCCAAGAGCCTCGCTGACAAGGCCGGTCACTTCCGCTTTGCCCTGCCGAAGGAGTTTGGTGGACAGGATGGTTCCAACCTCTGGATGGCGGTGATCCGCGAGCATCTGGCGGCCAAGGGTCTGGGCCTGCACAATGACCTTCAGAACGAACATTCCATCGTCGGCAACAACCCCTTCGTGCTGATGCTGCGCGATTTCGGTACGCCCGAGCAGCGCGACACCCTGATCCCCCTGATGATGGCCGGTAAGTTCAAGCCGACCTTTGGCCTGACCGAGCCAGACCACGGCTCTGACGCCACCTTCATGGAGACCCGCGCCGTGCGTGAGACCCGCGACGGCGTCGAGGGCTGGTTGATCAATGGCGAGAAGATGTGGACGACGGGCATGCATATTGCCACCCACTGCGCCCTGTTCTGCCGCACCTCGGGCAAGGATGGCGACGCGCGCGGCATCACCTGCTTCCTCGTGCCTGCTGATGATCCGGGCGTGAAGATCGA
>JBEGOG010000284.1:0-2987 GCA_041182125.1 Pseudomonadota bacterium | reverse complement strand
TAGCGGGGGCCGTGTGATGCTGGTCGACGAGCAGGCCCAGTTCGGCGGCTCGCTTCTGGCTGCGACGGACGCGCTGATCGACGGCAAGCCTGCAAAGGCTTGGCTTGCTGAGACGCTGGCAACCTTGGCTGCCAATCCCAAGGTGACGATGATCTGCCGCGCCAATGCCTTTGGCTATTTTGCGCACAACATGATCGGCATCACCGAGCGTTTGAGCGAGCATCAGGCCCATCCGGCGGCCGGTGCTCCGCGTGAGCGTCTATGGCAGGTTCGCGCTCGAGAGGTCGTGCTGGCCACCGGAGCGATCGAGCGTCCTCTGGTCTTCCCAGACAATGATCGCCCCGGCGTTCTCTTAGCCGATGCAGCCCGCATCTATCTGAACCGCTATGGGGTCAAGCCCGGCAAGCGGGTGGTGGTGGCTACGGGCCATGATGAGGCCTATCGCGCGGCCTTGGATATGCACCGGGCGGGCGTTGAGATCGCGGCCATTGTCGATGCGCGGCCCTATCCGCGCGGCCCTCTGGTCGAGGCGGCCAAGGCCGCTGGCCTTAAGGTCAAGGAAGGCCATGCCATCACCGGCACAATTGGCGAGCTTCGCGTCAAGGGTGCCTATATCGCTCCGATCATTGCCGCCGGTAAGGTTGGTGACACTGAAACCCTGACCTGCGACGCCGTTTTGATGTCCGGGGGCTTTACGCCCAGCGTGCACCTGTTCTCGCAGTCGCGGGGCAAGGTGGTGTGGGATGAGACCCTAGAGACCTATTTGCCGGGACAATCGGCAGAGGCTGAACGGTCGGCAGGCGCTTGCCGGGGCAAGTTCGGGCTGGCGCAGGCCTTGGCCGACGGCTTTGCAGCGGGGGCTGATGCGGCCCGTCATGATGTGACCCAGACCTTTGCCGTCGAGGCGGTCGAGGGTGATCCCAAGGGCGTGGTCGGGGCCTTGCCTCATAATCGCGGCAATGGGGCCAAGGCCTTTATCGACTGGCAGAACGACGTCACCACCAAGGACCTGAAACTGGCGGTGCGCGAGGGCTTCCAGTCTATCGAACATATTAAGCGCTACACCACGACCGGCATGGCGACCGATCAGGGCAAGACCTCGAACCTCAATGCGCTGGGCGTGATTTCCGACGCGTTGCACCGGCCCATCCCTCAGATCGGTTTGACGACCTTCCGTATGCCCTACACGCCTGTGACCTTCGGGGTGCTGGCGGGCATGGCGCGGGGGGACCTGTTCGATCCGATCCGCACAACGCCGATTCACGACTGGGCGGTAGAGCAGGGGGCAGTCTTCGAAGATGTGTCCCTCTGGAAACGCGCCCGCTTCTTCCCGCAAGGGAACGAGGATATGGAGGCGGCGGTTCGGCGCGAATGTCTGTCGGTGCGCAAGGATTGCGGCATTTTCGATGCCTCGACCCTGGGCAAGATCGAGGTGGTCGGCCCCGATGCGGCAGAGTTCATGAACCGCATGTACATCAATGCCTGGACCAAGCTGGGCGTTGGCAAGTGTCGGTATGGCATTCTGTGCCGTGAAGACGGCTTCGTGACTGATGACGGCGTGGTCGGGCGCATTGCCCATGACCGCTTCCATGTCACCACCACGACCGGCGGCGCAGCGCGGGTGCTGGGTATGATGGAGGACTATCTCCAGACCGAATGGCCAGAGCTGAATGTCTGGCTGACCTCGACCACGGAACAGTGGGCGGTGATCGCGCTGCAAGGCCCCAAGGCCCGCGCTATTCTCGAAGGTCTGGTCGAGGGCATCGACCTGTCGCCTGAGGCCCTGTCCCATATGAGCCTGACCGAGGGCAAGATCTGCGGCGTGCCGACAAGGCTGTTCCGCGTCAGCTTCTCCGGTGAACTGGGCTTTGAAATCAATGTGCCTGCCGAGCATGGCCGCAAGGTCTGGGAAGCGATCTGGGCGGCAGGCCAGCCTCACGGCCTGACCCCTTACGGTACCGAAACCATGCACGTGCTGCGGGCCGAAAAGGGCTTCATCATTGTCGGCCAAGAAACCGATGGCACGGCGACGCCGGATGATGTCGGCCTGACCTGGGCCGTGGGCAAGGCCAAGCCGGACTATGTCGGCAAACGCTCGCTCGCGCGGCCCGCCATGGCCGATCCGGCCCGCAAGCAGTTGGTCGGTCTTCTGACCCAAGACCCCGCCGTGGTGCTGGACGAAGGGGCTCAGATCATTGTCACGCGGGGGCAGACCCCGCCGATGAAGCTGATGGGCCATGTGACCTCGTCCTATCACAGCGCCGTTCTGGGCCGCTCCATTGCCTTGGCGATGGTCAGTGGCGGACGGGCACGGATGGGCGAGACCGTCTATGTGCCTATGCCAGAGGGCGACATCGCCGTGACGGTGACCTCGCCGGTCTTTTATGATCCAGAAGGAGCGCGGGTGAATGGCTGATCTGATGACCACTGCCCCGGCCATGGCCCGCCACGTCCTGCGCGGCCGACCCGAAGCTCTATCAGCGGCGGAGGGCGCGCTTGGCTTTGCCTTGCCGCGTCAGGCCTGCCGGTCTGCGAGCCTGAACGACACCCACGCCCTATGGCTTGGCCCGGATGAATGGCTGCTGCTGTCCGCGCCAGATGCGGGTCTTGGCGACCGGCTTGAAGCGGCGATGGGCACCCATCCCCATTCGCTCGTCGAGGTCTCCGACCGCCAGATCGGTCTCGTGGTCGGTGGTCCAGAGGCCGAAGCGGTACTATCGGTCGGCTGTCCTCTCGATTTGGATCAAGCGGCCTTTCCGGTCGGCATGTGTACTCGCACGGTCCTGTCCAAGGCCGAGATTGTCCTGTGGCGCACCGGGCCTGAGACGTTCCATCTAGAGGTTTGGCGCTCGTTTGGGGCCTATTTGCGTGACTTTTTGACCGCCTCGGCGGTGGTTCCGGTCGCTGACTGAATGGCGCAAGATCCCAGCAAGATGACGGACTCTAAGTCCCCGCAGCGCCCGCCGCTGCGGATCGGGATCATATTG
>JBEGOG010000283.1:0-3187 GCA_041182125.1 Pseudomonadota bacterium | reverse complement strand
GCGGGGAACCAGACCCGTTAACTCCGGCGGGAAGCACCCCACGGACCCGTGCTTTTGTAGGGAACGCCGCGGCGAAGACTGTGGATGAACACCCCCCTCTCCCAACCCTCACCCCCTCAAGGGGGGGAAAGGGCCTAGGTGAGGGTCTTGTTTGTTTTTTGAAAAAGACCCCCCTACCCCGGCTGCGCCGGTACTTCCCCCTGAGGGGGTAGATTAACCGTCCTGAGATCTTCCCCCTCTGGGGGAAGTGGCGCGGAGCGACGAAGGGGGTCTTGTTTCTACACCCGCCTCGGCCGCATCAACCAATAGACCGGCAGGCCTGCCAGCAGCAGCACACAGCCCCAGAGGCTGGCTTCCACCCCCGCTCCGATCAGAGTCCAGATGGCAAACAGGGTCGCAACCACCGATGCGGCGATAAAGAGGGGCGTGCCCGTCATCTTGCCTTTAAAGACCATCCACAGGGCCGCCAACGCACAGGCCAGATACATGACAAGAGAGGCCGACGTGGCCAATAGGATGATGAAGGTAAAGAGCTGAGCCATCGACTTTTGAAAGTTGAGTAGCACGATGGCGGTAAGGAGTAGGCTGGAGACGATGTGGGCCCTCACGGGCGTGCCAGCCGCCGAAGACTTGGCCAGCCAACGCGGAAAGACCCCGTCGCGGGCCATAGCGGCGGGCAATTCGCCCTGCAGCAAGATCCAGCCGTTCAAGGCTCCAAAGGCGCTGATCGCCGCAAAGAGGGCCAGAAGATCGCGCGCATTGGTCCCCCAATAGAGCGATACGAAATCGGCCAGAGGGGCATTGGAATTGGCGGCCATCGCGGTTGGCACCATCAAGACCACCGCCGAACAGACCAGCAGATAGATCAGGCCGGTGCCGATGGTCCCCGCCAAAGTGGCCCGTGGAATGGTCCGCTCAGGGTCATCGACACTATCGGCAGGCACAGTGGCCGATTCCAAACCCAGCATGCCCCAGAGCGTCAAGGTCGCCGCAGCCGTAATGGCGGACGGGCTGATGGCGCTGGCCTCAAAGGGCATCAGGACGCTGGGGCCGGTCTTGGCCAACAGGATCGCGGCTAGGGCCATGACGGCGATCAGGGGCAAGAGCTTGAGGAGGGTCGTGACCAACTGCACCGTGCCCGCCGTCTGCACCCCTCGGCAGTTGATGGCGGTAAAGAGCCAGACCGCAGCGCACGTCAAGAAGGCATGCAGCCCGGCGACCTGTCCAATGACGGGAAAAAAGACGCTGAGATAGCTGACCGCCGCCGCCGCAATGGCCGCATTACCGACCCACAGGCTGATCCAATAGCTCCAGGCCACGGCAAAGGCGGGCGCGCGGCCAAAGGCCTCCAGCGTATAGGCATAGGGTCCGCCACCGCGCGGCATGGCCTTGGCTAATCTGGCAAAGACAAAGGCCAGACAGATGGCCCCGCCGATGGTCAAGAGCCAGCCAAACACCGCGTTCCAGCCATAGGGGGCCAGCGCGGTGGGCAACAGGAACACGCCCGATCCAATCATGTTTCCGACCACAAGGGCCGTGCACATCCAAAACCCCAAACGCCGCGGGGTCTTCGCGCCCATAGACTTTTCGTCCGCCATAAAGAAGTCCAACTGAAACCAAATCCTCGCTCGGAGCGGGGACGCTAACAGATGACTGCCATATGCCTAGAACTTCTGGCGTTTTTCTGCTTCACAGGAAGCCAAATCTGCGCGGCCGCCGAGGCCCTGCCCATCCAATGATCGGACCTTGCCATCGTGCCTTCGGATCTATCGGCCGCTGATCCCGCCAAAGCCCTCGCCAAGGCCAAGGCCCTGATCGCCCAGACCCCCTATCTGGCAGAGGCCCATCGCATGGCGGGCCGGGCCTATCGTACCCTTGGCCAGACCGCCGAGGCCGAGGCGGCCGAGATGCAGGCGATCCGCATGTCGATCCATGACGCCGACCTGCAACGCGCTGGCCAAGCCCTCGCGGCCAATGACTTGGGTGTGGCTGAACCGATCTTGAAAGAGCGACTGAGAACCAACCCCACCGACGTGGCCGCCATCCGGATGCTGGCGGAACTGGCCGGGCGGATAGGACGCTATCGCGATGCCGAGAACCTGCTGCGCCGCGCGCTGGAGCTTGCTCCCAAGTTCCTGGCGGCCCGGTCCAATCTGGCGACGGTCCTGCATCGTCAGGCACGGACTGAAGAGGCACTGGCCGAGCTGGACCTCTTGCTCGCCGCCGAACCGGACAGCCCGACCCACAATAATCTCAAGGCCGCAGCCCTTGGCAGGATCGGCGACTATGAGGAGGCCTTAGGTCTCTATGAGCGGGTACTCGCGGTCAGCCCGGCCTATCCCAAGATCTGGATGAGCTATGGCCACGTGCTCAAGACCGTGGGACGGCAAGAGGACAGTATCGTCGCCTATCGTCAGGCCTTGGCCCTCAAGCCGGACCTTGGCGAGGTCTGGTGGAGCCTGGCCAATCTCAAGACTGTCAAGTTTGACGGGGCCGACATTGCCAAGATGCAGCAAGCCTTGACCCAAGAACGGCTCAGCGCCGAAGATCGGTTCCATCTGGATTTTGCGCTGGGTAAGGCGCTGGATGACCAAAAGGACCCAGAGCGGGCCTTCGCGCACTATGCCGCCGCCAATGCTCTGCGCCGCGAACAGCTCGACTATGACCCAAGCGACATCAGCCGTCAGGTCGACCGCGCCATTGCGCTTTTCACGCCTGCCTTCTTTGACGCTCACCAGGGCGCAGGCTGCGACGCGCCAGACCCGATCTTCATCTTAGGCATGCCGCGCGCCGGATCGACCCTGATCGAACAGATCTTGGCCAGCCATTCGCAGGTCGAGGGTACGATGGAATTGCCCGACATTCCCGCGCTCGCGACCCGCACCGGCAGCGTTATCCGGCCTCTTTGAACGACCTAGCCCCTGAGGCGCTAAAGGCCCTTGGCGAGGACTATCTACAAAGGACCCGGATCCAGCGAAAGCAGGGCAGGCCCCTGTTCATCGATAAGCTGCCCAACAACTGGCTCTATACGGGGTTCATTCACCTCATCTTGCCCAACGCCAAGATCATCGATGCGCGGCGCGATCCAATGGACTGCTGCTTTTCCAACTTCCGCCAGCATTTCGCGCGGGGCCAGAGCTTCTCCTACAGCTTGGAGGATATGGGCCGGTACTATGGCGACTATGTG
>JBEGOG010000282.1:0-5349 GCA_041182125.1 Pseudomonadota bacterium | reverse complement strand
CGCCGGGATGAATGTCCTGCCGGGCGTTCCGGCCTACTGTGCCTCCAAGGCCGCCGTGATCAGCATCACCAAGAGCCTGTCGCGCGAATGGGCGCGCAAGCTGATTGCCGTCAACGCCCTGTGCCCCGGCTTTATCGAGACGGCGATCAATGAGGAATGGTTCAAGACCGAGGGCGGCAAGCGTCAGGTCCAGAGCTTTCCGCGCCGCCGCCTGATGCTCGACAGTGACCTGGACGCTGTGTTCATGGCCCTGTGTGGTCCGGGAGCCAATGGCATGACCGGCTCGGTCATCACGGTCGATGACGGGCAATATGTCTAACCCCAATCGGGCACGAGAAATTTACGTCACAGGGCTACAGGCCTGCGATAAACCTTCTAAAGATTAGAAAAGAACAGGGAGATACATCATGGCTTCTGGGCCTTTGTCAGGATTGAAGATCGTTGAATTTGCCGGGATCGGCCCGGGCCCCTTCTGCGGCATGTTGCTGTCCGATCTGGGCGCAGACGTGGTGCGGATTGACCGCAAGGGCAGTGGCCGGGCCTCGCCTGCCGATGTGACCAGCCGGGGTCGCCGGTCCATCGCCTTGGACCTGAAGTCGCCAGAGGCCATCGAAGCCTGCCTGAAGCTGTTCGAGAGCGCCGATGCGGTGTTCGAGGGCTTTCGTCCCGGCGTGATGGAGCGTCTGGGTCTGGGGCCTGATGTGGCCCTCAAGCGCAATCCAAAGCTCGTCTTTGGACGCATGACCGGTTGGGGCCAGTTTGGTCCCTATGCCCAAGCGGCTGGTCACGACATGAACTATATCGCCATCACCGGTGCGCTCCACGCCATCGGTACGAAGGACAAGCCCATTCCGCCGCTTAACTTGGTCGGTGATTTCGGCGGCGGCGCGCTCTATCTGGCCTTCGGTCTGCTGGCCGGGGTCATCCATGCCCGTGCGTCGGGCCAGGGCCAAGTGATCGACTGCGCCATGAGTGATGGTGCCGCCTCTCTGATGTCGATGTTCTATGGCTTTAAGGGCGCGGGCGCTTGGCAGGACAATCGCCGCACCAACCTGCTCGATGGCGGGGCGCATTTCTATGACACCTATCAGTGCAGCGACGGCAAGTGGGTCTCGATTGGCTCGATCGAGCCGCAGTTCTACGCCCTGCTGATGGAAAAGACCGGCATTACCGATCCGGCCTTCGCCAATCAGATGAGCCGTAAGGACTGGCCAGAACTTCAGACCAAGCTGGCCGCCGTGATCGCCACCAAGACCCAGAAGGAATGGTGCGACCTGATGGAGGCCACCGACGTCTGTTTCGCCCCCGTGCTCGATCTGGAAGAGGCACCCAAGCACGCCCACAATGTCGCGCGTCAGACCTTTGTCGAGATTGCCGGTGTGGTGCAGCCTGCGCCCGCTCCGCGCTTCTCGGCAACGCCCGGCGCGATCCAAGGCCCGCCACCGGCTATTGGCTCAAGCACCGAAACGGCTTTGGCCGACTGGGGCTTTGCCAGCGCTGAGATCGAGGCCTTGAAGGCTTCCGGCGCAGCCTAGGCCTCGCGGTAAGGTCATTGTCTTTGGGCTGGGGATGGATCTATCCTCAGCCCAAGGCTGATCACCAAGCCAACCAAGGGAGTTTCGCCATGACCCAGTCCTTACCGCTTTTGAAGGGCGTGCATCACAGCGCCTATCGCTGCCGCGACGCCGAAGAGACCCGCGCCTTTTATCAGGATGTGCTGGGCTTGCCGCTCAGAGCGGCTTTGGTGATCGAAGAAGAGCCCGGGACAGGCAAGGCCTTGCCCTATATGCATCTGTTCTTCGAGATGGCCGACGGCAACTTCATCGCCTTTTTCGACATGCCTGAGGGCAGCGACGAGAGCAAATTCAAGATCAAGTCCGGCTTTGATCTGCATATTGCCATGGAAGCCTCCAGCCATGACGAGATGATGGCCTATAAGGCCCGTCTCGACGCCGCTAAGGTCAAATGTTTCGGCCCCATTGATCATCACTTTGTAGAGTCGATTTATTTCTTTGATCCCAATGGCTTGCCGCTGGAAATCACCTGCAAAACTCAAGATCACGACAGGATCATGATCGAGGAATCGAGCAATTCTCGCGAGGCGATTGCGGCCTGGAGTGCGCGCAAGGCGGCGGAAAAGACAACGGCTGCCTGAACGCTAGGTTCAGCTACGGTTCAGCTTGTAGGGCCTACTCCTAGTGACGGTCGCTGACCCAGCCCCATGTCCCTCGCGGGGGCAGTGATCCACAGGACCCCAATCCAACCTTGGCCTCCTCCTGGCGGCGCGCCCTAACCGGCGCGCCGTTTTGGCGTTATGGCTTCTGGATCAAGAAGTTCTCAAGGATTAACAGACCAAGACTGTTGGCCAGATGGGGCACGTCGATGCGGGCGAGGGGATCGTCGGCCAAGAGCCGGACCTTTTGACCCGCTTGCGCCTGCTCGACGGCCTTGCGCCGCCGCAAAGTCGGGACGGGGCAGCGAGGGCCGCGCGCAGCGACCCAGATCTCATCGGCGGGGGTGGTCACGGGCTGGCGCTAGACCGCGACGCTGGCCATATGGCCCTGCTCGGGACGGGACTTGCCCTCCAGGACCTCATGATAGATGGCCTCGACGGCTTCAGGACCTCGGCCTTCACTGATCTTGAGCCAGCGATCAATATCGGCAAGGAAGGCGGTCCAGACGCCGCCCACCCGTTGATCCAGGCCGCCGGGACCCCAGTCGGCATGACGCTTCTTGATCTGGGCGGGGGCAAAGAACAGGGTCGGACGCGGTCCCGGCAGGTCCTTAGTCACCACGCGGTCTTCCCAGTGCGTGCCGCCAACCGAACAGGAATAGGTCAGATGGTCGGTGAAATGGTTGTGAACCGTCGCGAGGACCGAGCCACCGCCTGCCATATCGACAAAGACCGTGGAAATGAGGGGCAGGGTGGTGATGTCCTCATAGGCCACGACCTTTGTGTAGTAGCCGGTGCTTTCCACGAAGCCGATATTGGCCCGTGAGGTCAGGCCAACAATGGCGATGCCCTCGCGCGCAGCCTGCTTGAGGGTGAAGGCCAGGCCCAGAGCGGTCTTGCTCGACGCGCTGGACAGAACCACCTGCTGAGCGCCGAAGAAGGCGTTGTCGGCCAAGAAGTCGTCGATCACGAACGAGGTCATGAACAGGGGCCAGAGGATCGACTGGGCGGGCTCGGCAGAGGCCTGATGGCTCGGATCGCTCGATACCCGAACATAGTTATTATAGACCGCCGCCAACGATGCGCGATGCTCGGCCCGGTCGATAAAGCTGGTCTTGCTGACCCGGTCGGCTTGGATGACGAGGTGGCTGGACATCGGCAGATAGCCATAGACCCGCTCGCCGACGGTCAGATCGGGATGGCGGCTTTCGACAATGTCGCCATAGCCCCAGACGGGAATACGGCCCAAACCCTCGGGCGCGGGAAAGAATTTCCAATAGCCCATGGCCTCACCGAAAGCCGCATAGGTGATATTGTTGGCCGTCAGGGCGAAGTGGTCGATCTTGATCAGGACCTCGCCTTCGCTGAGCGCAGGCAGGGGCGTGGTCTGCCACTGGCCTTGGCGCAGATCTTTGCGCGACACCATGAAGTCGAGGCTGGAAGGGGTCATTTGAGGGCTGCCTAGTCTGGTGGATCCATAGAATTGGCACGCACAGTGACGGAACATTGCCGGACTGACAAGAGGCGCGCGCGATCCACCATAGCTCAAACCGCCTTGGCGTGGCGACCCGGTGTGTTGGTTAGGCTCGTATCAAAGATGCTTGCCACGACACGGACCAGACGGCGACCGGCGTCGCTGACCATGATGCGTGTGCCCTCGACCGTGCAAAGCCCATCTGCCGCCAAGAGGCGCGCCTGTCCTAGGCCCTCATTCAGAGCGTCTGGCTCCGCGTTTAAGCGCGCGCAGATCTCAGCCACATCTACGGTCAGATCGCACATGACCCGCTCAATGGCTGCGGCGCGGATACGGTCCTCATGGGTGAGCACGAGGCCACGCTCAACAGGCAGGTGCCCTTGATCGATGGCCGCGCTCCAGCGATCCAACGCCTTGGCGTTCTGAACCAGTCCCTGCTCGAAGGCACCGATAGAGGACGGACCAATCCCGATTACGGTGCGGGCGGGATCGGTGGTGTAGCCTTGGAAATTGCGGCGCAGGCCGCCGGTCTTTGCCGCGATGGCCATCGAGTCGGTCGGTAGGGCATAGTGATCTAGGCCAACCCGCACATAACCCGCCGCCAGCAGGGCCTCATCGGCTGCCGTCGCTTGGGCCCAGCGTCCAGCACTGTCGGCCAGTTCTTCATCCTTGATCATCTTTTGATGCTTGGCGAACCAAGGCACGTGGGCATAGCCGAACATGGCGATACGGTCGGGGCGCAGGGTTACGGCCTGCTCAACCGTGTCTGTGATGCTGGCTTCGGTCTGGGAGGGCAGGCCATACATCAGGTCGAAATTGATTGCCTTGACCCCGACGGCGCGTAGGTGCCGGACGGCCTCTGTAACCAGTTCATAGGACTGATGGCGGTTGATCTTGGTTTGAACCAGAGGATCGAAGGTCTGGACGCCTAGGCTGGCGCGATTGACCCCGGCACGGCCCAGCGCCTCGATAAGGTCTGGCCTCAGGGTGCGCGGGTCGAGCTCAACGGCAAACTCCGCGTCGGGGCGCAGGCGAAAGACGGAACGCAAACGCCGGGCGATCCGTTCGAAGTCTTCGGGTGACAAGGCGTTGGGACTGCCGCCGCCAAAATGAATATGGGCCGCGCCGCCATGCTCATCCAGCGCATCGGCCCAAAGTCCGATCTCGGTTTCCAGCCGTCGGGCAAGGGCTTCAACCCGGCCATAGCCGTTCGGCACACTGGTATGACAACCGCAGTACCAGCAGAGCTTCTCGCAAAAGGGGATATGGACATAGATCGAGATCGGCTCGGTGGGATCGACCCCGGAGGCCCAGAGGCGAGCAATCGGCTCATTCACCTGCTCGCTGAAATGGGCAGCGGTGGGATAGCTGGTATAGCGCGGTAGATCGCGCAGGGCATGGCGCATCAGGGCATCGGTCATGAGCGAAAGGCTAAACCGGCGCTCTTTGTCTTGGCAGAGGATCGCATGTCGCGCGGCGGGATGTCGCGCTGATCGGGGCCTATTTGAAGGGGAAGACCGGCGTGCGCTTGGCCATGAAGGCAGCGCGGCCCTCGGCGAAATCGGGGCCTTCAACGGCGTCGAGCTGCCAGGCGGTGGTCTCGGCCGTGTCGGTGACGGTGCCGGTCAGGATCATCGAAACTACCTGCTTGACCTTGCGCACCGTCCATTGCGAGGCGCAGGCGATCTGCTCGACCTTGCTG
>JBEGOG010000281.1:0-3023 GCA_041182125.1 Pseudomonadota bacterium | reverse complement strand
GGCTGGATGACCTGCGCGCCCTTGGAGGCGGCCTCGCGCACCAGATCGATGGTGCGGGAGATGTTGGCGGTCATATCGGGGCCATAGGCGGTCTGAAGGGCCGCGACGGTGACAGTGCGGGTCATGCAGGCTCCTGCTGGCTGATGCAGTGGAACGACCCGCCGCCGGTCAGGATGGCCTTGGACGGCAGACCGATCACGGTGCGCTCTGGAAATAGGCTTCTGAGGGCTTCGACGGCATAGGGGCCAGAGGTCCCGTCATAGATCGGCACGATTACCGCCTCATTGGCGATCAGGAAATTCATGTGCGAGGCAGGAACAGCTTGCCCGTCCTCGTCCTCGATCCGTCCGGGCGAGGCGACGCGCACCACCTGCAACGGCGCGCCGCGCTCGGTCGTGTAGCCGGATAGCTGGCGTGCGGTCTGGTCGTAGAGGTCGGCATTGGGATCGGCGCGGCCAAAGGCGATGGGACAGGCGACCACGCCCGGTGCCACAAACCGCGCCAGATTATCGACGTGACCATCCGTATGATCGTTGGCGAGGCCGTCATCGAGCCAGTGGACCTTCTTGGCACCCAAGGTCCGGGCCAGAGCCGCCTCGGCCTCTGCCTCGGTCCAGCCGGGGTTGCGGTTGGGATTGAGCAGGCATTGGCGCGTGGTCAGCATCTCGCCAAAGCCGTCATGGTCGAGCGAGCCGCCTTCGAGAATGAAATCGGCCATCTCCAGCGGGGTGCCCGAGGCCGCCGCGATCTGTTCAGCCACCAGCTCGTCACCGGGAAAGTCGTACTTGCCACCCCAGCCGTTGAAAACAAAACCTTCGGCCAGATCGGCCTCGCCCTTTTTGAGGAAGATTGGGCCCGTATCGCGCAACCAGACATCGCCGAACTGTGTCCGCACCAGCTCGATGCCGGGTGCCGTGCCGATCAGCAAACGCGCCGTGGCCTCGGCCTCATCGCCGCAAACCATCAGCCGCACCCGCTCTGCACCCGGACCGGCGAGCGCCAGGGCCAAAGCTGCCACCTCAGCCTGAGCGGCCTCATAGTGATCGAGCCAGATGTCTGCATGGCTTGGAAAACCCAGCCACATGGCGCGATGCGGGGACCATTCAGCAGGGACAAGACGGGGCATAGGACTTCCAGACTTTGGGCAACAGGACTGGCCCTTCCATTGCCGTTGCCGGTCAAAGGGGTCAAGCCATGAAAAAGGGGCGGCCCCCGCAAGGAGCCGCCCCAATCTCGTCAAAACTGGCTGTTTTGATTTAGAACGCCGAACGCAGGGTCAGGACGACCGCACGAGGATAGCCGGGCTGGAAGGAGCCCGTCGAACTGCCCGAACCCGAAGAGACGTCGCCGAGATACTTCTCGTCGAGCAGGTTCTTGACGTTCAACTGCAGCGAGGACTTGGCGACCCCAATCTGCGGCAGGACGTAACGGACATTGGCGTCCCACAGGGTGTAGGCAGGTGCCTTTTCGGTGTTCAGGTCGTTGGAATAGCGGTCACCGACCTGCTTGCCCTGAAGACCGAACGAGAAGTCACCGATCTTATACTCCGCGCGCAGGCTGGCCTGCAGCTTTGGAATTTCGACCAGTTCCTTGCCCTTGGTGGCGATGATCGCACCGTTCAGGCCGTTTGGCAGGTTCGACTGTAGTTCGGTGTCGATGTAGGAGGCGGACGCATAGAGCGACAGACCGTCCAAAGGCTCCCAACCGACTTGGCCGTCGACGCCCTTGAGCTCAACCTTACCCACGTTGCGCGAGTTGAAGATGCCGTTCTCTTCGTCGAAGGTGCGCACGATGCGGTTCTCGAACGAGTTCGAGAAGATCGCGACCGCTGCCACGACCTTACCGGTCTGATAACGATAGCCGATATCGAAGGCGGTGGTGGTTTCGGGCTCTGGATCGACCAGCTTTTGATCGTACAGGTCGTCCGTACGCGGTGCAGAGATGCTTTCCGCATAGCTCATATAGACGGTCTGATTTTCGGCAACTTCATAGCTCAAGCCCAGGTTCGGCAGAACCTTGTTGTACTTGCGCGTGAAGCTGCGGGGCGTGCCGTACTTGTTGGCGGCGCTGCTGTTTTGGGCGCTCGACGCGAAGGTCACCAGGCCGGCTGCATCCGTAGAGGTTGGGGTCTGGGTCGTGCAGTAGGCGTTGAACGTATCGCGCTGATAGCAGAAGTTCGTCATGTTGAGCTGGAAGTAAGGCGCACGAACACCGGCATTGACCAGCAGCTTGTCGGAGAAATAACGCGCGCGATATTCAACGGCGAACTGGTTCAGATCCGCGATGGAAAGACGGTCGCGGCGACGCAGGATCGTACCATCGGTCAGACGGATTGGATTGCCGAAGCTGTCCTTACCACCGAACACATTGGTGGGGTCACCCGCGGCGTTGAAAGGCACCGCTTCACCGGTCTGACGGTGAATACCGTGGTCATAGGTGTAGGCGACGCGAACATTGCTGGTGTCTGACAGCTTGTAGATCAAGGACGAGGTGACACCCACGCGGTGCGTGTTGGTCGTGTTCGGCCAGTAGAGCAGCACGGTGTCGAGCGTGTCGCCGTCAGCGTTCAGGTCGGTCGGGGTGCGGAATTGGGCGTCCGATTCCTTGAACAGGGTCCGACCACCACCATTGGCCAGCACGTACTGGAAGGAGGGATCGATGGTCGCGCGCAGCTTGTCCGACAGGGTGAAGCTGCTCTGACCCCGGATGTTACCGGTGTTCGAAGGGTTGATGTTGTTACGATAGAAGTTCGAGCAGCTGGTATCGACCTGAGCCGTACCACCAGCCACAGCGCTCGCCGAAGGACGCACGCAGGTGCTGTCATAGACGGGGATGGTGTTGGTGTTGAACTGTGCAAGGGTCGCACGACGGATGAAGTTGTTGCGGTTCTCATTGTAGTTGAACATCAGGCTCATAAA
This sequence comes from Pseudomonadota bacterium, assembly GCA_041182125.1. GTDB lineage: Bacteria > Pseudomonadota > Alphaproteobacteria > Caulobacterales > Caulobacteraceae > CAISGS01. Next base: position 105 of record JBEGOG010000281.1, on the reverse strand, counting down.
GTCGCCGTTGCTCAGCTCTTGATAGACGCGTCCATTGACCTGCATCTTGTCGATGCCGCCGGGGCCCACGAACAGATCATTGGTCGCCTTGGCGGCGGAGAAGTA
>JBEGOG010000280.1:0-3025 GCA_041182125.1 Pseudomonadota bacterium | reverse complement strand
AAGGCCGGTCGCGGCGGGTTTAACAATACTCACGGAGCGGCGATGGCTGGTCATGTGATCCAGCATGCTGTGGCTCGGGCCAAGATCGATCCGGCCGAACTCGAGGACGTGATCTTGGGCTGCGGTGGTCCTGAAGGCGCGACCGGCAGCAATGTCGCTCGTAACGCCGCGCTCTGGGCGGGCCTGCCTGTGACCACCTCGGGCACGACCATCAACCGCTTCTGTTCGTCAGGCCTTCAGGCCATTGCCTCTGCAGCTCACTATATCAAGAACGAGGGCGCGACGGTCGCCATCGGCGGCGGCGTGGAATCGATCTCGCTGGTCCAGATGAGCGGCGCGATGAACACCCATCGCTACACTGAAGAAAAGCTTATGCAGGAACATCCTGCCCTGTGGATGGCCATGATCGACACCGCCGACATCGTGGCCAAGCGCTATAATGTCAGCCGCGAATATCAGGACGAATATGCCTTCCGCTCGCAGCAACTGATCGCAGCGGCGCAGGCCAGCGGCCTGTTCAAGGACGAAATCGTCCCCATGGCCACCAAGATGAAGAGCTTCAACAAGGCGACCGGCGAAGAATCCATCGTCGACTATGTGGTCGACAAGGATGAGTGCAACCGCGCCGACACGACCCTTGAGGGCCTGTCCTCCTTGAAGCCGGTCAAGGGAGAAGGCAATTTTGTCACCGCTGGTAATGCCTCGCAACTGTCCGACGGTGCTGCAGCGGTGGTGCTGATGGATGCCAAGGAAGCTGAAAAGCGCGGCCTCGAGCCCTTGGGCCTGTTCCGCGGCTTTGCGGTTGCCGGTTGTGAACCTGACGAGATGGGCATTGGTCCGGTCTTTGCCGTGCCAAAGCTGCTGTCGCGTCACGGCCTGAGCGTCCAGGACATCGACCTTTGGGAGCTGAACGAAGCCTTTGCCTCGCAGTGCCTCTATAGCCGCGACAAGCTCGGCATCGATCCTGAGAAATATAACGTCAATGGCGGCTCCATCGCCATCGGCCACCCCTTCGGCATGACCGGCACACGCTGTACCGGCCACGTGTTGATGGAAGGCAAGCGTCGCGGGGCCAAGCTGGCTGTCGTGACCATGTGCATCGGTGGCGGCATGGGCGCTGCGGGGCTGTTCGAAGTCCTGTAGTCACCTCCAGTGGGTTGCCCCCTCCTCATCCTGAGCCTGTCGAAGGACGAGGAGGGGGCTCTCTCCACTCTTGATCTTGAGTTGGGTTTCAGCGCTGAACGGGGTACCAGAGCCCATAGGCACGGGAGACCCCGACATGACTGCTATGATCACCGCTTGGGACATATTTGACGCTGAAGTGAAAAAAGCGGAAAGCCAGCCTATTATTGGCCTCTTCGCCTCTGAGCCCGACCGCCTTCAACGCCTGACCCTCGATGCCGCCGGATTGTTTCTCGACCTGTCCAAACAGTCTTGGAACAAGGCCCTGTTCGACGCGGCGCTCGGTCTGGCCAAGGCGGCGGATCTCGATGAAGCGCGGGCGCGGCTATTTGGCGGCGAGGTGGTCAATCGGTCCGAGGGGCGGGCTGTCCTGCATACAGCCTTGCGCGCGCCCGATGGGGCCGACTTTAAGGCCAAGGGTGAGCCTGTTTCTGCCGCCGTTGAAGCGGGGCGTGCGGCCATGGCGCAGTTTGCCAATGCGGTGCGGTCGGGCACTGTCAGGGGCGCGACCGGTCAGCCCTTCACCACCATTGTCCATATCGGCATTGGCGGGTCCGACCTTGGCCCGCGTCTGGTCTGGGAGGCCCTGCGGCCCCTGTCGCCTCAGATTGATCTGCGCTTTGTGGCCAATGTCGATGGTTCGGATATTGCCGCCGCCCTAGAAGGACTTGATCCCGCCCAAACCCTCGTCATCGCCGTCTCCAAGACCTTCACGACCGAAGAGACCATGGCCAATGCCTTGGCCGCCCGTCAGTGGCTGGCGGCGAGCCTGGGGGAAGCCAAAGCCGGATCGCACTTTGCGGCTGTTTCTGCCGCGCCCGACAAGTGCGTGGCCTTTGGGGTCGCGCCCGAGCGGGTCTTTGCCTTTTGGGATTGGGTCGGAGGCCGCTATTCGGTCTGGTCGGCGGTCGGCCTGTCCTGCGCTGTCGCCTTGGGCTGGGAGGCGTTCGAAGCCTTCTTGGCCGGGGCTGCCGAGATGGACGCCCATTTCCTGTCCGCTCCGCTCGAACGCAACGCCCCAGTGCTGCTGGCCCTAGCCCAGATCGTTAATCGCAATGGCTTTGGTCGCGCGGCCCGCACGGTCGTTCCCTATGCCCAGCGCCTTCGCCTGTTGCCCTCGTTCCTGCAGCAGCTTGAGATGGAGTCCAACGGCAAGAGTGTGACTGCGGCAGGCCAGCCCCTAACCCGCGATAGCGCCGCTTTGGTCTTTGGCGAACCCGGGACCAATGGCCAGCACGCCTATTTTCAACTGCTCCATCAGGGCACCGAGGTCGTGCCGGTCGAGTTCATCGCCATGGCCCATAATGATGAGGGGCCATCTGGGGCCCATACCAAGCTGTTGGCCAATGTCTTGGCCCAGGCCGAAGCCCTGATGGTTGGTCGCAGCGAGGCCGATGTGCGGGCGGAACTGACCGCATCGGGCGTGGATGCCGCCACGATCGAGACCCTCGCCCCCCAGCGGACCTTTTTAGGCAATCGCCCGTCGAGCCTGATCCTGATGGATCGCCTAACGCCCCATGCCTTAGGTGCCCTGATCGCGCTCTATGAGCACAAGACCTTCGTCGAAGGCGTGATCTGGGGGGTCAATAGTTTCGACCAGTGGGGCGTCGAGCTTGGCAAGTCGCTGGCCAAGCGCATCTTGGGCGAGCTTGAGGGCGGCGCGGCCCTGCCCCATGATCCCTCGACCACGGCCCTGATTAAGCGGCTTCGAAACTAGGGAATTTGGCCTCAAACCTTGCCGCGAGGCCCCTGATCCGGTAATCGCGGCACATGACCGAAGAAGCCGCCTTCCGCCCCGAAGCCCGCAATCCCCGAGGCTTTCAAGATAAACGCGCCCGTGACC
>JBEGOG010000279.1:0-3027 GCA_041182125.1 Pseudomonadota bacterium | reverse complement strand
GCCCAACGGCCATTGCCATCCATGATTATGGCGACATGCAGCGACGGCGCGGCGCAGGCCGTTCCGGTCGGTTGTCCCACAGTCGAGCCGGATGACGGCACCATCAATTGAACCTCAGTTGTACGGCCTCGAAAGACCGACGGATCTCTAGACCTGCATGATCTCTTGTTCTTTGGTTTTCAAGGTTTCGTCCACCTTCTTAATGGCCTGATCGGTGAAGCCCTGCACCTCTTCGCCCATACGCTTCAGTTCGTCCTCGGTGATAACCGTGTCCTTTTGAGCCTTTTTCAGGTCATCCATCGCGTCGCGGCGGACATTGCGGATCGCGATCTTCTGCTGCTCGGCATATTTGCCTGCCAGTTTGGCCAAATCACGGCGCCGCTCTTCGGTCAAGGGTGGCACAGGGATGCGAAGGGTCATGCCCTCGACCACGGGGTTCAAGCCAAGGCCAGCGGCGCGAATAGCCTTCTCGACCGAGACCACAACGCCCTTGTCCCAGATGCTGACCGTGATCGAGCGCGGATCGGGAACGCTGACTGCGCCGACCTGGCTGATGGGCACTGTTGCGCCGTAGGCCTGGACCATCACCTGATCCAACAGACCCGCAGAAGCTCGTCCGGTGCGAAGACCCGAAAACTCTTCTTTCAGAGCCAGAACCGACTTGTCCATGCGATCGCGGTAACGAGAAAGTACCGGCTTTTCAGTAGCTGCCATTGTCTATCCAATCTTAAACCAAACCGTAGAGGGCTTGACCGGTCAGGAGATGACCGTATGCACACCATCGCCCGTCAGAACGTTCAAAAATGCCCCCTGTTCGCGGATCGAGAAGACCACGATGGGAATGGCATTGTCACGCATCAGGGCAATGGCCGAGGCATCCATGACCTTAAGGTCTTGGGCGAGAACCTCAAGGTAACTCAGCTGATCATACCGCACCGCATTGGGATCCTTCTTGGGATCGGCGGTATAGACGCCGTCAACGCTGGTCCCCTTAAAGAGGGCATCGCAGCCCATCTCAGCGGCGCGCAGGGCAGCGGCGGTATCGGTTGTGAAGAAGGGGTTGCCAGTTCCGGCCGCAAAGATCACGACCCGTCCCTTTTCGAGGTGGCGAACTGCGCGGCGGCGAATATAGGGCTCGCAGACCGTCGCCATGGGAATGGCCGACTGCACGCGGACATCGACACCCAATTTTTCCAAGGCATTTTGCATGGCCAGCGCGTTCATGACGGTCGCAAGCATGCCCATATAGTCGGCGCTCGCCCGCTCCATGCCGCGCGCGGCAGTAGACAGTCCCCTGAAAATATTGCCGCCGCCAATGACGAGGCACAGCTGAACCCCCTGCCGGACGATCTCTGCAATATCGCGGGCCACAGCATCGACCGTATTCATATCAATGCCGTAGGGCGCGTCGCCCATCAGCACTTCGCCAGAAACCTTGAGCAAAACCTTTTTGAAACGCGGGGCGCTGGGGGCTTGGGTCATGGGTTATCGCCTCTTCAGTCCGCGGATAGATCGAATCGTCTGTGTAAGATAGCCGAAGGGCGCGGTACGTCTAACGCGCCGCGCCCCATTATCAGCAAAAACTGAACAGATTAGCCTTGGCCGGAAACGGCCGCGACCTCAGCTGCGAAGTCTTCAGTCTTCTTTTCGATGCCTTCGCCCAGAGCCAGACGCGCAAAGCCCTTGATCACGACGGGCGTGCCGAGGGTCTTGGCGGTTTCAGCCACCAGTTGCTCAACGGTCAGGTCCGGGTTCATCACGAAGGCCTGCTTGAGCAGCACGACTTCCTCGAAGAACTTGCGGATGCGGCCTTCGACCATCTTTTCGACGACGCCAGCGGGCTTGCCCGATTCCAGAGCCTGTTCGGTGAAGATGGCGCGCTCGCGCTCAACCGCTTCTGGATCCAGATCATCGGTCGACAGCGACAGAGGCTGGGTAGCGGCAACGTGCATGGCGATCTTACGACCAAGTTCACGCAAAGCGGCCTCATCGCCTTCACTCTCGACGGCCACCAGCACGCCAATACGGCCCAGATCAGGGGCCGTGGCATTGTGGACGTAGGACGCAACCGCGCCCTTGGAGACTTCGAAACGAGCGGCGCGGCGCAGGACCATGTTCTCGCCGATGGTGGCGATCAGGTTGGCCAGCATGTCAGTGACCACTTCACCTTCAGCCGTCTTGGCCGCATTCAGGGCCTCAACGTCGGAACCGACGGTCAGGGCAGCCTGAGCGATCGACTTGGCCGCGCCTTGGAACAGGACGTTACGCGCCACGAAGTCGGTCTCGGCGTTCAGCTCGATCATCGCACCGGCATTGCCCGACACAGCCATGGCCACGAGGCCTTCGGCAGCGATACGGTCAGCCTTCTTGGCAGCCTTGGACAGGCCCTTGGTGCGCAGCCAATCGATCGCCAATTCGACGTCGCCGTCGTTTTCGACCAAGGCCTTCTTGCAATCCATCATGCCTGCGCCGGACTTCTCGCGCAGGTCCTTCACCAGAGCAGCAGTGACATACGCCATGGGATATCCTCCAGTGATAAAAACGACCGGACGCGGGAAGGCGGCCGGCGTAAAGGGTTGGAACAGAACCGCGGCCTGGAGACGACGAGATCGCCACCAGACCGCGAAATCAGATTAGTCAGCCGCCGCTTCAGTCGGGGCCACTTCGGCAGGGGCTTCTTCAGCCACGGCCAGTTCAGGCGTCAATTCACGCTGCAGAGCAGGCTCCATCGGCGCTTCCGAAGCGCCCAGATCGACGCCCGACGAGGCTTGGCCAGCGGCCAAACCGTCGAGGACGGCGTCAGCGATCAGATCGCAATAGAGCTGCAGAGCGCGCGCGGCGTCATCATTGCCCGGGATCGGGAAGGTGATGCCGTCAGGATCGCAGTTGGTGTCGAGGATCGCGATCACAGGAATGTTAAGCTTGCGTGCTTCCTGGATGGCAATGCCTTCCTTGTTGGTGTCGATCACGAACATGATGTCGGGGATACCGCCCATGTCCTTGATGCCGCCGAGGGACAGTTCCAGC
>JBEGOG010000278.1:0-3037 GCA_041182125.1 Pseudomonadota bacterium | reverse complement strand
GCTACCCAGCCAAAGGCATTGCCGAGCGAGGGATGGCTTATAGGGGCAAGTCCGATCCGCTTCAAGCGCCCGTTTCATGTTCCTGATCAAGTCTTTTGCTTGAAATTCACGATCAGACCGCGCAGGCCGCTTGGGCCGGGGCGCGGATAGGGTTAGGGTCCGTTCCCATGAGCGTGCTGCAACTTTTGGGTTCCGCCGTCGACGGGGGCGCAGAGACCTATTTCACGGACCTGACAAAGGCCTTGGCCGCGGCCGGAACCGATCAGATCGCGGTGATCCGGGCCCATGCCGCACGACAGTCTGCCCTTCATGATGCTCAAGTTCCAACCACCATCGCCCGCTATGGCAGCCAATTGGACCTCTTCACCAAGGGTAAGATTAGGCGAATCGCTCAAGGTGCCAAGGCCAAGGTCCTAATCGCTTGGATGAACCGTGCTGCCAGCCATGCGCCGGTGGGGGACTGGGCGCGGATTGGCCGGTTGGGTGGCTATTATGACTTGAAATATTATCGCGGCTTTGACGCCTTGGTGGCCAATACGCGCGACATCGCCGATTGGATCTTGGCTCAGGGCTGGCCGAAAGATCGGGTCCACTATATTCCTAACTTCGCCGAGGCTGGGTCGCTTGAGACCGTTGATCGCGCCGGTCTTGATACGCCTTCTAATGTGCCCCTGCTGCTCTCGATGGGTCGCCTGCACGAGGTTAAGGCCCATGATATGAGCCTGAAGGCCCTGGCTTTGATCCCTGAGGCCTATCTTTGGATCGCCGGAACTGGGCCGTTAGAGGCCGAACTCAAGGCCTTGGCGCAGTCCCTCGGCGTCGCAGAGCGCGTCCGGTTCCTAGGGTGGCGCAACGATGCCGCAGCTCTCTATCGGACGGCTGATGTTTGCCTGTTCCCCTCCCGGTTTGAGCCCTTGGGCAATGTCGTCATTCAGTGCTGGGCCAACGGCTTGCCCGTCATCGCGGCGGCCAGCCAGGGCCCGTCACAATTGATTAGGCAGGGCCAAGACGGATTACTGGTCCCCATCGATGATGTCTCGGCCCTAGCCGACGCCGCCCGCCGCCTGTTGGCAGAGCCTAAGCTTCGTAACCAGATGGTTCAGCAGGGCTTAGCGCGCATTGACGGCGAGTTTTCTAAGGCCTCTGTCGTCGCCCAATGGCAGGCCCTGTTCGCGCATTATGGAGACCAGCCATGTGCGCCATAGCCGGATGGTTCGGTGCTGCCGCCACCGATGGCTCGATCATCAAGGCCATGGCCGCCACACTCGCCCATCGCGGCCCTGACGGTATTCGCGTTGAGCAGGGTGCAGGCTGGGACCTGGCCCATGCGCGCCTATCCATCATCGATCTGGAGGGTGGCTGGCAGCCTCTGCATGGCCATGGCGCCACCGTGATCGGCAATGGCGAGATCTATAACTATATCGAGTTGACCGCTGACCATGGCCTGTCCGGCAGTCTGATGACCGGGTCTGATTTCGAACCCCTGCTGAGCCTCTATAGCCTTGAGGGCGAGGCGGCCTTTGACCGGCTGCGGGGCATGTATGCCCTCTGTCTGATGGACAGAACGGACCGGCGCTGGCTGGTGCGGGACCCCTTTGGCATCAAGCCGCTCTATTGGACGACGCAGGACGGTACCTTCGCCTTTGCCTCCGAGCCGCGCGCCTTGCGCCTTGGCGAACCGCGCCAGATCGTGCCCGAACGGATCGAGGAGTTGCTAAGCCTCAACTACAGTCTGGGCACCGGTTCGGTGTTTGACCATATCCACCGTCTGGCCCCCGGAGTGGTTGCCGAGATCATCGATGGCCAGCCCTTGCCCCTGCGTATTCGCCCGGCCATTCCGCCGCGCAACGCCGCTGTGCCGACCGACGAGGACGGGGTGCTCAAGGCGCTGGACGCGGTGCTGGAGGACAGTGTCCGGGTCCATCAACGCTCCGATGTGCCCTATGGCCTGTTCCTGTCCGGCGGTGTGGATTCTGCGGCCATCGCCACCGTGATGAGCCGCCTCAATGCACGCCCCGTCACCGCCTTCACCTGCGGCTTCACCCCGCTAAGGGGCGAGGACTGGAGCGCGAAGGACGAGCGCGGGCAGGCCGAGCGGGTGGCCCGGGCCCTTGATCTCGATTGGCACGAGATCGCCTTCGACGAAGAGGACTTCTGGCGGCTCCTGCCCAAGGTGGCTTGGGCGCTGGATGATCCCACGACAGACTATGCCACCTTGCCGACCTATCGGCTGGCCGAGGCGGCCAAGGCGGATCTTACCGTGGTCTTGACGGGCGAGGGCGGCGATGAGTTGTTCGGCGGCTATGGCCGCTATCGCCGTGCGCTTCGGCCGAGGTGGCTGGGGGGCCGCGCGGCCGAGCCTCAGGTTCTGGCGCCCTTCCTCAAGGACGGCGGTGCTGGCGCTCTGGCCCGCTGGCGCCAAGCGGCCAAGGCCCCCAAGGGGCTGACGACGCTGCAAGAGGCGCAATATGGCGACATCGCCACCTGGCTGCCCAATGATCTGCTGCTCAAGCTCGACCGCTGCCTGATGGCCAATGGACTTGAGGGGCGAACGCCCTTTCTTGATCCCGCCGTGGCCGCCTTTGCCTTCCATCTGCCGGACCGCATGAAGGTGCGCGGGCGGATGGGCAAATGGATCCTGCGCCAATGGCTGGCAAGGCACTGTCCGGCCGCTGAACCCTTTGCCAAGAAGAAAGGCTTTACCGTCCCTGTCGCGGCTTGGATTGCGCCTCGCGCCGCTGACATGGGGCCAAGGATCGCGGCCAGCGCCGGTATGGCGAGGGTTTGTGACCAGACTGCCGTCCGCGCCGTCTTCACCGACGACACCCATGCCTCCAGCCGCTGGCCTTTGCTGTTCTACGCGGTGTGGCACGCGATTCACGTCGAGGGGGCGAAGTCGGATGAGGCCCTTCAGGCGCTGGTGGGCTAACCCCCTACCCCCGCTTCGCGGGTACTTCCCCCAGAGGGGGAAGATCTAGAAGTCTTGGATCTTCCCCCTCTGGGGGAAGTGGCGCGCAGCGCCGAAGGGGGTCTTGTT
>JBEGOG010000277.1:0-3396 GCA_041182125.1 Pseudomonadota bacterium | reverse complement strand
GGTCGGTTCTGCCGGTCCGTCGGGATGGAAGCCTCAAGGAGAGCAAGATGCGCAACTACACGAAATTCTATATTGACGGAAAATGGGTTGATCCGGTCGTCGCCAAGACGCTCGACGTCATCAATCCCGCCAACGAAGAGGTCTGCGGCACGATCAGCATGGGCGGCGTCGCCGATGTCGACCACGCTGTTATGGCTGCTCGTAAGGCCTTCGCGACCTTCTCGCAGACCACCCGCGAAGAGCGGATCGACCTGCTGGAGCGGATCGCCGTCGAGTACCAAAAGCGTTATGCGGACATGGCGGCTGCCATCACCGAAGAAATGGGCGCTCCGAAATGGGCGCTCCTGGCTGGCTGGCTCAGCGCGCACAAGCCGCTATGGGTATCGGCCACGTTCAGACCGCCATCGAAGTTCTGAAGAACTACAAGTTCGAAGAGCAGCGCGGCACGACCTTGCTGGTCAAGGAGCCCATCGGCGTCTGTTCGTTCATCACCCCTTGGAACTGGCCGGTCAATCAGATCGCCTGTAAGGTCGCCCCGGCTCTGGCCACGGGCTGCACCATGGTGCTGAAGCCTTCGGAAATCGCACCCTTCTCCGGCTATATCTGGGCCGAGATTCTGCATGCGGCTGGCGTGCCGGCGGGCGTGTTCAATCTGGTCAACGGCGACGGCCCTGTCGTCGGCGCCGAAATGTCCCGTCACCCCGAAGTCGATATGGTGTCCTTCACCGGTTCGACCCGCGCCGGTATCGAAGTGGCCAAGAACGCCGCTCCGACCGTCAAGCGCGTTCACCAAGAGCTGGGCGGCAAGTCGCCAAACATCATCTTGGAAGATGCTGACTTCGCATCGGCCGTCTCCGGCGGTATCCGCTCGGTCATGATGAATTCGGGCCAGTCCTGCAACGCCCCGACCCGCATGCTGGTCCCCGGCAAGAAGATGGACGAGGTCATCGCCATCGCTAAGGAAACCGCTGACAGCCATACGGTCGGTGATCCAAACGGCAATGCCCAACTCGGCCCCGTTATTTCGGAAACCCAGTGGAACAAGATCCAAGGCCTGATCCAAAAGGGCATTGATGAGGGCGCAACCCTCGTCTCGGGCGGCGTCGGCCGTCCCGAAGGTCTGGACAAGGGCTACTACGTAAAGCCCACCGTCTTTGCCAACGTCACCAACGACATGACCATCGCCAAGGAAGAGATCTTTGGCCCCGTGGTTGCGATCCTTGGCTATGACTCGGTCGAGCAGGCCATCACCATCGGCAACGACACCGAATATGGTCTGGCCGCCTATGTCTCGGGCACCGACATGACCAAGGTCCGCGAAGTGGCGTCCAAGCTGCGCGCGGGTCAAGTCAACCTCAACGGCGCTGCGCCGGACATGATGGCCCCCTTCGGCGGCTTCAAGATGTCGGGCAATGGCCGTGAATGGGGCGATCACGCCTTCGGCGAGTTCTTGGAAGTGAAGGCCGTCCTCGGCTACGCTCCAAAGGCTGCTGCTGAGTAAGACGACTTAAGGCGCCGCCTTCTCTTATCGGCTGCGGGTCAGCGGGTGAGGGGAGGCGGCGTTTCTATGTCCAGAACCGCCGGTCACAAGTGCGGTCAGGACCTCAACCCGATCTTGGAGGATGCGCACCATGTCTGATTTCGTCACCATCGCTGATATTGGCCGCTTGCAAGCCAAGGCACGCCCAGAGGCAACCGCCCTTTGGTACAATGGACGCATCACCACCTATGCCGAGCTGAACGCCGCCGCTAACCGCTGCGCCAACGCCCTGATCGCGGCGGGGGTCAAGCCCGGTGACCGGGTTAGCTGCATGGCCAAGAACGACGACGAGTTCTTTACCCTATGGATGGGTGCTGCGCGGGCGCGCGCCTGCCTCGCCCCAGTCAATTGGCGCCTTGCGCCGCCCGAAGCGGCCTTCATCATCAAGGACAGCGGCGCTGGGGTTATGTTTGTCGGGCAAGATTTCGCCGATGTGATCGACTCTATCCTCGATGACTGTCCAGACCTTAAGCACCTGATCCAGGTCGAGCCGGGTCATGCGCGCTGGCCGTCTTTGCAAAACTGGATCGCGCAATATCCGGCGACCGATCCGAACCTGAACGCTCAGGACGATGACGACATCATCCAGCTCTATACGTCGGGCACTACCGGTCTGCCCAAGGGCGTGCAACTGACCAACCGCAACTATCATGAGCTCTTCACCTGCGGGATCAATGCGGGCTGGGCGCGATATGAGGCCGGTGACGTGCTCTTGGCGGCCATGCCCCTGTTCCATGTCGCAGGCTGCAATCTGGGGGCCTTGGGCCTGTTGCAGGGCTGTAAGGTGGTGGTGCTGCGCGAGGTCGATCCGGCGGTAATCCTAAAGCTGATCCCTGAGCACCGGGTCAACCACGCCTTCCTCGCCCCCGTGATCATCAATATGGTCCTGCAGACGCCGGGCTGCGCCGAGACCGATTTCTCCAGCCTGCAGCGCATTTTCTACGGGGCCTCGCCGATCTCGGAGTCGGTCCTGCTGGCGGCCAAGAAGCAGTTCGGCTGTTCCTTCACTCAGCTCTACGGCCTGACCGAGACCATCGGCGGCGGCTGTGTCTTGACGCCAGAAGACCATGATCTTCGCACCGACAAGCTGCGTGCCTGCGGGCGGCCTTGGCCCGGATTCGAGGTCCGGGTGCGCAATGGCGATGAGACCGCAGCGGTGATGGAGGTCGGCGAAATCGAGATCCGCTCGGCAGGCGTCATGAAGGGCTATTGGAACCGCCCCGAAGCCACTGCCGAGGCCATCGATGCCGAAGGATGGTTCAAGTCTGGCGATGCGGGCTATTTCGATGCTGACGGCTATCTCTATATCCACGACCGGGTGAAGGACATGATCGTGTCGGGCGGCGAGAACGTCTATCCCGCCGAGGTCGAGAACGCGCTCTATAGCCATCCCAGCGTCGCCGATGCCGCCGTCATTGGCGTGCCAGACGACAAGTGGGGCGAGGCGGTCAAGGCCGTCGTGGTCCTACGTCCGGGCTTCGAGGCGGACGCCGCCGGGATCATCGCCCACTGCCGAGGCCTGATTGCTGGCTACAAGGTACCCAAGACCGTCGACTTCACCGATGCTCTACCGCGTAACCCCTCCGGCAAGGTCCTGCGCCGAGAACTGCGCAAGAGCTTCTGGGAAGGCCGCGAGCGCATGGTGGGGTAGGGAGCATTTTCGCGTCATTGCGAGGCGTGAAACGCTGAAGAAACCTTGGGGGAGCACCACATTGGGTCCGCGCCAAACCCCTGGGTTGCTTCGCTTCGCTCGCAATGACGCAGTTAGGTCTGAGGTAAGAAAACAAGGCCCTCACCCAACCCTCTCCCTCAGGGAGAGGGCTAAGAAAGAAAAGCCCTCGCCCCCTTGGGGGAGA
>JBEGOG010000276.1:0-3099 GCA_041182125.1 Pseudomonadota bacterium | reverse complement strand
GGCCACGCCGACCTGAATGGCGGCCAAGCCGATGCCGGGCGCGTCATACATGGTCTCGAGCATGTCATCCATCAGGGCGCGCAGGGCGTCATCGACGACGTCCACGGGCGCGGAGACCTGCTTTAGGATTGGATTAGGAACGGTGAGGATCGGAAGAATAGCCATGGGAAGGAGGTAGGTGACCGGCGCTCCAAGGTCAAGGTGCCCCTAACGCCGGATCCTTACCATCACCCAGCAATTTCGTTACCGGGCGGACCGCCGTCTCGACCGGTTCAAGCGCCACAAGGTCCTTGCCCTCGTGATCCACGGCCAACTCCTCGAACCGGCGAGCCTGGGTCATGACCTGACTTTCGAGCGACCCAACGAAGGAATTGTACCGCCCCACAGCCCCGTCCAGCGCCTTACCCAGCGCCGCCGCGTGGCCGCCCATCACTGACAGGCGCTTGTAAAGTTCCTTGCCCAGCTTGGCGACCTGATCAGCATTTTTCGACTGCTCCTCGACCCGCCAGCCATAGGCCACGGCCTTACAGAGGGCAAAGAGGGTGGTCGGCGTGACGAGCAAGACCTTGCGGTCCATCGCCTCGGTCATCAGGTCCGGCAGCCGGTCCAGCGCCGCCGCCAAGAACCCGTCGCCCGGCACGAACATGGCAACAAAATCGGGTGAGGTCTTGAACTGGTCCCAATAGGCCTTGGCCGACAGCTGGCCCATATGGGTGCGGACGCTGGCGGCGTGGCGGGTCAGGGCCGCGTCGCGCGCCGCATCGTCTACGGCCTCTAGCGATTCCATAAAGGCATTGAGCGAGACCTTGGCATCGATGACGAACACGCCGCCGCCGGGCATGTGAACCTTGACGTCAGGGCGGCGACGGCCCTCGTCGGAGTCCACAGAGAACTGTTCTTCAAAATCAAAGCGGTTTTGCAGGCCCGCAGCCTCGAGCACATTGCGCAGCGTCTGCTCGCCCCAGCGTCCCTGCACGCCCGCCCCTCGGCGTAGCGCCGCCGACAGCTTGCGAGCCTCGTCTTGGGTGGCCACCGAGGCGGTCATCAGGGCGGCGATCTGTTCCTTCAGGCCGCCCGTTTCCTCAACCCGTGCCTTTTCGATGGCCAGAACTTGCGTCTCGAACTTGGCCAAGGTCTCGGCCACAGGCTTGAGCACCGTTTCCATGCGGGCATGGGCGAGGGTCTCGCGCGCCTTGAAATTCTCTTCGGCCCGTTTGAGGAAGGCTTCGCTAGCCTGATCGACGGTCTTGGCGGAGACGGCGGCAAAGGCTTCGGCCATGGTCGAGCGGGCATCTTCGAGAAGGCGGCCCCGCTCCTCGGCAGCCGATAGGCGCGCGCCCAGATCAGAGGCCATGGCCTGAGCCTCATCGGCCCGGCGGCGTTCCGATAGGCCCCAAAACACCACGCCCACTAGGGCGAGCACGGTCAGGGCGAGGGGGAGTAGGCTTTCCATGGTCATGTCGAACCGTCCAATGAAGAAGGGGAACCCAGAGCCTAGAGATGGTCTACGTCACAATCGGACGTGGTTTTGGTCCTATGCCGGACGTCGAGCGCGCAGGGCTTGAGCGATGGTGCCATCATCGAGCCAATCCAACTCACCGCCCACCGGCACGCCCCGCGCCAGCATGGTTACCGATATGGCATTAGCGGCTCCGGACAGACGGTCGGCCAGATAGTGGGCTGTGGTCTGCCCATCCACCGTCGCGGGTAGGGCTAAGATCACCTCGCGCACATCGGTGTCGACCACCCGCGCGATGAGTTCCTCGACCCGCAAAGCCTCTGGTCCGATCCCGTCCAACGCGGACAGGAGCCCACCAAGGACATGATAGCGGCCACGGAATGAGCCTCCGCGCTCCAAGGCCCAGAGCGCACCGACCTCTTCAACCACACAGATCAGGCGGCCATCGCGGCTGCCGTCCGAACAGACCGCGCAAGGATCGCAGGTGTCCAGAGCGCCGCAGGTCTGGCAGGCCCGAACCCGCGCGCCAGCATCGGCCATGGCTTCGGTTAGGGGGAGCAGCAGTTGCTCGCGCCGCTTGAGCAAGGCCAAGGCCGCCCGACGGGCCGAGCGCGGACCCAGCCCTGGCAGCTTGGCCAGAAGCGCAATGAGCCGTTCGATTTCAGGTCCGGCGGCGGCCAATAGCGCTTCCGATCACAGGTGAAGGGGCAAAATGATTCGCAGCACTATAGCGCGGCTGGGGCCGCTTCGCAGGGGTCTCAATCCTCGTCGGGTTCTTCGACCGGTGCGGTGACCTCTGGCGCGGCCAGAGAGCGAATTTCAACGATCTCTGCGCCGGGGAAGGTGGTCATGACCAGCTTGACGAAGGGGTCGGCCTCGACTTGAGACCGTTCCTCGGAAACCTCGCGCTTTTCGCGCTCCAGCAGGCTTTCCGCGCCGCCGCCGCCCTCTGCTGCGACAAGCCAAGGCTGGCCGGTCCATTCTTTCAGACGCTGCGACAGGCGCTGGGCCAGATTGTTCGGCGCACCGGGGGCCGGTTCAAAGGTAATGGCACCTTGCCGAAAAGCGATGGGGCGCATGAAACGCTCGACATCCAGCTTCAAGCCGACCTCACGGCGCGAACTGATCAGGGCGACGACATCTTCAAAGGATTGCAAGGTCGGCGCAGCCGTTGCCGGCTTGGCATCCAGTTGGCCATAGGCTTGGGGCTGGGCCGGGGCCGCCATCATCCGTGCCGTGCCACCGCCGCCGCCAGATGAGCCGCCACCGCTGCTGGGACCACTACCGCCGACAGGATCACCAGAGCGCAGGGCCTTGAGGGCCTCTTCGGGGCCGGGCAGGCTGGAGGCATAGCAAAGCCGGATCAGGGCCATCTCGCCCGCCGCCATGGGGTCTGGAGCGCGCAGGGTTTCCTCATGGGCCTTAAGCAACATTTGCCAGACCCGCGCCAGGGTTCCGGCAGAGACCTGGGCCCCGATGGCGGCCAAACGGGCGGCTTGATCCTTGGGTAGGCTCAAGGCATCGGGACCAAGGGCCTTGGCCACCGACGCGCCATGGCAATGTTCGAGCAGGTCCAGCATGACCACGACCGGATCGGCACCAAAGCCATAGAGGGTCCGATAGGTCTTGAGCGCCGCCGC
>JBEGOG010000275.1:0-4666 GCA_041182125.1 Pseudomonadota bacterium | reverse complement strand
GGGAGGGGGCAAGTCCCTTGCTGGCCGAGTTGGACGAGCAACCGGGCCGCCCGCGCGTGCTCTATCGCCGCCAAGGCGATCAGCATCTGCTGGTCGAATATGGCCCTATAGTGCTGGACCTCGAACTGCGCCTGCGGGTCCATGCCCTGTTGCTGGAGTTGCAGGCCCTGGTCTTGCCCGGCGTCATCGACCTGACCCCCGGCATCCGCTCGCTTCAGGTGCATTATGACAGCCGCCGCCTGACGCAAGATACGCTGCTGGCCGCTCTGATCGCTGCCGAGGACCGTCTGGGCGGCCTAGATGATTTCGAGATCCCCTCGCGCGTGGTCTATCTGCCCCTGAGCTGGAAAGACCCGGCCATCTACCAGACCATCGAAAAATACATGCAGGCGGTGCGCGACGACGCCCCTTGGTGCCCGGACAACATCGAGTTCATCCGCCGGGTCAATGGCTTGGACTCGATCGACGAGGTCCAGCGCACCGTGTTCGATGCGCGGTATCTGGTGCTGGGCCTGGGCGATGTCTATCTGGGCGCCCCCGTGGCCACGCCCGTGGACCCACGCCACCGGCTGGTCACAACCAAGTACAATCCTGCGCGCACCTGGACCCCGCCCAACGTGGTCGGCATCGGCGGGGCCTATATGTGCATCTATGGCATGGAGGGGCCGGGGGGCTATCAGCTGTTCGGGCGCACCATTCAGGTCTGGAACACGTGGCGCCAGACCGAGGCCTTCACAGAGGGCAAACCGTGGCTCCTGCGGTTCTTTGACCAGATCCGCTTCTTCCCGGTTAGTGCCGAGGAACTGGTGGAATGGCGCCGGGACTTCCCGTTAGGGCGGCGGCAAATCCGCATTGAGGAAGAGACCTTCAAGCTCTCGGACTATCGCCAGATGCTGGCCGATAATGCCGAGTCCATCAGCGATTTCCAAACCAAGCGCCAAGCGGCCTTTGATGCCGAGCGCGCCGATTGGGAGGCCAAGGGCGAGTTTGCCCGCGTTGAGGCGCTGGTCAGTGAGGGTGATGCCACCGGCCCTGCCGACGAGATCAGCCTTCCCGCAGGCAGCGATCTGGTCGAGGCCCCGCTGGGCGGCAATGTCTGGAAGCTGCTGGTCCAGCCGGGCCAGCGCATCAAGGCTGGCGAGGTCATCGCCGTGATCGAGGCCATGAAGGCCGAATGTGACGTCCCGTGAGGCGCAGGCCATTGCTGCAGGCGGCCCAATCATCGCGGTACAGCCTGACGAGGAGGCCGGACTATGAGCCAAGTCGAACGTTTGAACGTCACTGCTATCGCTGGGTCGGTACAGGCGGGGTCCAGCGCCGTCTCGGTTGCGCAAGCCGTCCTCGATGCGGTGGAGGCCTATGATCTGATCCAGCCGCAAACTTGGATATTGAAATGCGCGCCTCAGGCGGTTTTGGCGGCAGCGGCGCAGGTTGACGCTCGGATCAAGGCGGGGGAAGTCTTGCCACTTGCGGGCGTTCCCTTTGCGGTGAAGGACAATATCGATGTGGCCGGAATGCCGACCTCTGCCGCCTGTCCAGCCTTTGCCTATGTTCCGGAACGCTCGGCCCGCGTGGTCGAACAACTGATCGAGGCTGGAGCAGTCCTGATCGGCAAGACCAATCTCGATCAGTTTGCGACGGGCCTGGTTGGGGCTCGCAGTCCCTATGGCGCGCCGGTCTGCGTGTTCAATCAGGACTATGTCAGCGGGGGGTCCAGCTCAGGGTCTGCCGTGGCCGTGGCGGCGGGTCTGGTGGCCTTTTCCTTGGGCACCGATACGGCGGGCTCAGGCCGCGTGCCTGCCGCGATCAACCATCTGATGGGCCTCAAGCCCAGCAAGGGGCGGTGGAGCACAAGGGGGCTTGTGCCAGCCTGCCGCTCGCTCGACTGTATCAGTGTCTTTGCCGATGATCTGGCGGGTGCGGCGTTGGTCGATAGCGTACTGTCGGTCTTTGACGTCGAAGACCCCTATTCACGACGTGCGCCAGCCCCCACCATGGCAACGCCGCTTGGAGCCTTTCGGTTTGGCGTGCCTCGCCCGGATCAGCGCCTGTTCCTCGGAGACGAGGAGTCCGCGGCCCTTTACGAGGCGGCCATCGCGCGCATGACCGCTGCGGGCGGAACGGCGGTCGAGATCGACATTGCCCCGCTGCTGGACACGGCCAAGCTGCTCTATAGCGGCCCTTGGGTCGCCGAACGCACAGCGGCGGTCGAAGACCTGCTGCGCGATGCCCCCGGCGCCATCCACCCCACGGTCCGGGCCATCGTCCAAGGCGGGCTGAGTGTCAGTGCCGTCGAGACCTTCAAGGGCCTCTATGCTCTGGAAGCCTTCCGGCGCGATGCCGAGGCGATCTGGGAGGCCGTGGATGTCATGCTGCTCCCCACCGCCCCGACGATCTATCGCCTGAAAGAGGTGCTGGCCGAGCCCTTGGCCCTGAACGCCAATCTGGGCCTCTATACCAATTTCGTGAACCTGCTGGATATGAGCGCACTGGCCGTGCCTGCAGGTTTCCGTGAGAACGCCACCGGCTTTGGCGTCACCCTGATCGGTCCGGCCTTTGCCGACCGTGCCCTGCTTGGCCTTGCCGAGCGATATCTGGAGACCTTCCCCATGGCCGAGACCCCCGCTCTGGATACCACGCCGCGTAAGCCGGGCGTCAAGCTGGCCGTGGTCGGCGCTCACCTGGCCGGTATGCCGCTGCACTGGCAACTGACCTCGCGCGATGCCCGGTTGGTGGTCGCCACCCAGACCGCGCCAAACTATCGGCTCTATGCGATGGCGCAGACCACGCCGCCAAAGCCCGCCTTGATCCATACGGGCGCAGAGGGCGGCGCAGCCATTGCTGTCGAGGTCTATGAACTGGATTTCGAGGCCTTTGGCAGCTTTGTCGCTGAGGTTCCCGCGCCCTTAGCCATTGGCACCGTGACCCTAGCCGATGGCACATCCGTCAAAGGCTTTGTTGCCGAACCGCGCGCGCTCGACGGGGCCACGGATATCACCGCCTTGGGCGGCTGGCGCGCCTATATTGCGTCACTTGCGGGCTAGCCCTCTGACGGTGCCGTCATCCGCGTTAAGGCTTCGGGGATGACGGTATCCTTCTTGTCCAAAGGAAAGTCGTAGACGGCAGTGGAGCCATAGCGGTGAGGGGCCTGTGGGTCGCGGCGGCGCTTGTCGAAGGCCAGCACGCGGGTTCCAAGCTTGAAGGCCTCCTTGATATCGTGGGTGACCATCATGATGGTGAGCCCATGCTCGCGCCAAAGCCTCGTGATTAACTCGTGCATGTCCAGCCGGGAGCCGGGGTCGAGCGCGCCAAAGGGCTCGTCGAGCAAGAGAATACGAGGCTTTTTGATCAGGGCCTGGGCAATGGCAAGCCGCTGCTGCATGCCGCCGGAAAGTTGGGCTGGAAAGACATTGACCGCATCGCCAAGGCCCACGGCCTCGAGCATGGCTTCGGCCTCTGCGACGGCGGCGCGGCGGCGAGCGCCGGTCAAGCGGCCCAAGAGCGGCGATCCGGCACAATCGAGTCCAAACACCACATTGTCCCGTGCGCTCAGGTGCGGGAACACCGAGTAGCGTTGAAAGACCACGCCCCGGTCGGGGCCCGGCTCCGGCGTCAGGGGCTCGCCATCCAGCCAGATGGACCCCTGCGTCGGGCGCTCCTGTCCGAGGGCGAGGCGCAGGAAGGTGCTCTTGCCCGCCCCCGATGGGCCAACAATCGAGACAAAGGAACCGGCCTCGATGGATAGGTCCACCTGCTCGAGCACGACCTTGTCGCCATATTCGACCCAGACATTGCTGAAATCTAGCAGCGCCATATTAGTGGCCTCCCTTCGGGTAGGCCCACGGGAAGGCCCGACGGCTAATAAATGTCAGCGCAACATCCATCAGCACCGCCAATAGCGAGATCCAGATGACATAGGGAATGATGATGTCCATCGACAGGTAGCGCCTGACGAGGAAGATCCGGTAGCCAAGCCCGACATCGGCCGCAATGGCCTCGGCTGAAATGAGGAACACCCAGGCTGGACCAAGGGCTAGACTGACGGCCATGAACAGGCGCGGCATGGCTTGGGGCAGGGCCACGCGAAGGGCCGTTTGCCATGTGCTGGCCCCAAGGGTTTGGGCCTTGATAAGTTGCTCTTCGGGGATCGCCCCGACATGGGCGGCCAGATCACGGACCATGACCGGGGTAATGCCAATCACGATTAGGGCGATCTTTGAGACCTCGCCGAGGCCAAAGACGCCAATCACGATTAGGGCGATCTTTGAGACCTCGCCGAGGCCAAAGACAATGAACAGAATGGGCAAGATTGCGATGGGCGGGATCACCGCTATGGCCGCGACCAGAGGGCCCATCCCAGCCTTCATCATCGGCAATAGCCCAATGACCAGACCTAAAATTAGAGTGATACCCGTGGCGATCACCAGCGCGGTACTGATGCGCTTGAGGCTGGCGGCTGTGTCGACCAACAACGGCGCTTCACCCGTCAGTGGATCGACGCTTGCCATCATCTTGATCGCCTCAACCATCGCCGACGCGGTTGGCAAGAGCTTGTCATGGGTATTCTGCGCGTGGCGGGACTCTGAAGCGACGAGATAGAACAGGGCCACAGCCAAGAGCGGTACCAGACCCAAGAGTATGCGGCCGCCCCCGCGAGGCCTAATGT
>JBEGOG010000274.1:0-3783 GCA_041182125.1 Pseudomonadota bacterium | reverse complement strand
GAGCAATCCGGGCCGCCTTTTTTGTGGTCCAACCGTTGGATTGAAGCCTTAGCCGAGCGTCTTTTTCAGAGCGCCAACCACATCATCATAGGCTCCCAAAACGGCTGGGGCTAAGGCTGCGAGATTGTAGAAGCCGTGGATGAAGCCGTCATAGTGCCGGTGATCGACCTCAACGCCTGCGGCGGTCAGGGCCTTCACATAGGCAATCCCCTCGTCGCTGAGCGGATCATAGCCAGCCGTCGAAACAAAGGCCGTTGGCAGACCCGACAGGTCCTTGACGTCCAGAACCGACACGCGAGGGTGCGCACCGAGGCCCGTATCGCCAAACAGGGCGTCGCGGAAATAGTGCATCCCCGCCTTGGTCAGGAAGAAGCCCTCGGCTAGTCGGTCCATGGACTCCGTGGTCACGGTGAAGGTGGTGACCGGATACATCAGGACCTGCATGGCCAGCTTGTGACGGCCAGCATCACGCAGATCAATCGCAATAGCGGCGGACAGGTTGCCCCCTGCACTGTCGCCGCAGGTCGCCATGCGGGCAGGATCGAAACCGATAGAGGCGGCGTTTTCAAAGGCCCAGTTGGTCGCGGACAGGCAGTCATCATGCGAGGCTGGGAAGGGGTTTTCAGGGGCCAGCCGATAGTCCACAGCCAAGACCCGGTAACCGGTCAGGTCGGCTAGGCGGCGACAGACATCGTCATGGGTTTCCAGATCACCGATGACCCACCCGCCGCCATGGAAGAACACGATACCCGGCGTGACCGCAGCCGCACCCTTGGGGGTGTAGTGACGAACAGGGATCGGGCCCGCCTTGCCCGGCACAGTAAAATCACGGGTCTCAACCGGGCCAATCGGCGGCTCTTCACCAAACTTCATAGTCCGATAGACCTCGCGCGCGGCCTCGGGTGCCAAGGTATCGAGTGACGGCCCACCGGCCTCGGCGGCTGCATCCAACATGGCTTTGAAATAGGGATCGAGCATGGTGTGGGTTCCTTCTAGAGGGCAATTTTGAGGGGATTAGAGAGACATGACCCCAGCGGCGGGGGGTGTCGTGAACAGGCCTTGAACCAGATCGGCGCGGCGCTCAATCGTGGCGCGTTGGTTGACATAGCCCTTGTCGGTGATCTCACCGCTATCGATGGAGGGGGGCTCGGTCAGGATGATCAGACGGGCAATCCGGCGAGACGAGCCGCCCGCCGTGGCGTTGAAGCTCTTGATCCGCTCGGACAGGATGACAGCCAGCTTATCCAAGGGCGTGCCTTCGCCGGGCGCGGCAGCCAAGGCCTGCAGTCCTGCCGCAGACGGCCAGACCATTGCTCCGATATGGGGCTTGTCCTGCCCGGTGATCACGGCGTCTTGGACATAGGGGCTGCAGGCGGCGACCAGATCAGGCCGCAAGGTGCCGACCGAAACCCAGGTGCCGCTGTCGAGCTTGAAGTCCTCGGTCACCCGGCCATCAAAGATCAGGCCCTTGGCCGGATCGCTGTCATCGACAAAGCGCGCTGCATCGCCAAGCTTGTAGAAGCCCTCTTCGTCAAAGGCCTCCGCCGTCTTGACCGGATCATTGTGATAGCCCGTGGTGATGGTCGCACCCTTAACCCGGACCTCGAGCTTCGAGCCGCTGGGGGTGAGTTTGAGGGTAATGCCGGGAATAGGAAGTCCGACAAGGCCCACCCGCTCTGTTGGCCAGTGAACGACCGTGACGCCTTGGGTTTCGGTCGCGCCATACATGGTGGTTAGGGCAATGCGCTGGCCGGTCTCGGCAATGGCGAGGGCCTGCATCCGATCATAGACATCGTTGGACAGGGTCGCGCCGCCATAGCCCATATATTTCAGGTTCTTAAAGAACGACCGGCGCAGGACCGGATCGCGCTCCATCGCGTCCGCCAACATCGAAAAGGCAATGGGTGCCGACCCGAACACGGAGGGCGAGACCTCGTAGAGGTTCTTGATCGTCGTCTCGAACAGGCCGGGAATGGGCTTGCCCTCATCCAGATGCAAGGTCCCACCGGCCCACATGGTGCCGTTAAAGCCGATATTGCCCGCCGAGATGTGGCTCCACGGCATCCACTCCAAGGCTTGCGGGATTTCGTCGGGGTCTTGGGGTTCACTTCGAAGGCCATCTTGACCCGCAATCAGGGCCGTCATCATCGAGAAGGTTTGCGGCACCCCCTTGGGCATACCGGTCGAGCCGGAGGTGAACAGATATTTCACCACCGTCGCAGGGGTTAGGGCCGCCATGGCCTTGGTGACGGCGGGGCCCGGTTTGGTCGCCAAAAGGGTGGACAGAGCAATCGCGCCCTCGCCTTCGCCGTCTGATGTGACAAGGATCAGGTCAGGATTGATCTGGCGCAAGGTCGCAACAGCCCCAGCAAAGGGTGCGCCATTTTGCGCAAAGACGACCTTTGGCTTTACGGTTCCAAAGCAATGTTTGAGCTTGCCGTGATCGCTGGAGATCAGGCTGTAGGCCGGGCTGATCGGGGCAATCGGGATGCCCGCCGTGTAGCAGCCGAGCATCATCAAGGCGTGATCAACGGAGTTAGCAGACAGGACCATAACGCTGTCTTGCGCCGTCAGGCCGCGATCTAGCAGCCATTGGGCGATCGCATCGGCGGCCTGCTTGGCCTGTCCATAGGTGACGCCGCCCCAAGGCCCGTGTCCCGGCGCGCGTTGCAGAATATAGGGCCGGTCCGGATGGGCGGCGGCCTTGTCTGCCAACAGGTGGGCAATGGTGTAAGGACTGTCGCCAACAGCATGGGCGGACGAGACGAGAACCGATCCATCGGCCCGGCGCTCGACATGGACCACGGGTCCTTTCATCGGAAGCGGCTTGAACGGCGGCAAGGTCTTTACAGTCGCATCGGCTCCGTCAGCAGGCGTCATCCCAAGCATCCTCCGTAGGTTATCATTGTTTTCTTGAACAGTAGCCGCTGGACGGGACGCGTCAAATACCATGTGCGGCTTGTTACGCTGTTGGCCGATGAATCTTATCCACCCATCGCAGAAATCGAGGCCTAAAGCAAAGCGAGGACGAGGTGCTGCCATGACCTTTGATGAGGCCTTTGACCTTCTGATCGGTCACGAGGGCCGCTATGTGAACCATCCCAGCGACCCCGGCGGTGAAACCCAATTCGGCATCTCCAAACGCGCCTACCCGGCGCTCGACATCAAGGCCCTGACCGTTGATGAGGCCAAGGCGATCTATCGGCGGGACTATTGGAACCCAACGGGCTGTGAAAAGGTGCCCGAGGCGCTCCGGTTCGACCTGCTGGACATGGCGGTCAATAGCGGCGTCAGGACCGCCGTTCGAACCTTGCAAGCGGCCGTGGGCGTCGTCGAGGATGGGCTGATCGGTCCGGCAACCCTTTCGGCCTTGGCAAGGGGTGATCCTGCGGCCGTGCAAGCAAGGTTCAATGGTGCCCGCCTGCAGATGATGACCGATCTTGCCACATGGCCGACCATTGGCAAGGGAAGGGCCAGACGGATTGCCGCCAACCTTATGCGGGCATGACGTGCAAGGCCTATGACAGGGCTGAGGACTGGTGTTAGCCTGCTCCCATGGCGCGGGACAGCGCTGCATAGGGAGCCCCATCATGAGCCAGCCACTGGACGCTGCTGCGACCGACCCAAAGGCCTTGGGCCTGATGCAGGGCTTTCCGCCTCCGCCGGAAAAACGACTTACCCTATCCGGCGGGTCGAGCCTGCAGTTCCCCAACAGCCGCTGGGCCCTCAGCAATGTGCGCCAGACCGGGCCGAGCGTGAATGTGCGTCGTGGACCCAAGGGTG
>JBEGOG010000273.1:0-3114 GCA_041182125.1 Pseudomonadota bacterium | reverse complement strand
AGGACCGAAGAGGAAAATGCGCGACTGCTCGAAGAGACCGCCCTCGAAATGGCCCTAAGGCAAAGGACCGAAGAGGAAAATGCGCGACTACTGGCAGAGACTGAACAGGAAACCCTTCGTCGTCACATGGTCGACGTCGAAACAGAACGACAGTTTCGTGCCCTAGCAGACGCCAATGCACAGGCCGACCTCAGGAACCACACGCTTCAACGCCAAATGAGCGAACAGGCGGAGGCCTTGGCCATGCTTGAACAGCGCCAGGCTCAGATCGCGGCGGCCTATAGCGCCATTGCGACCAGCACGACTTGGCGGGTGACAGCCCCCTTGCGCCAATGGATGGCCAAGCATCCGGGCCTGTCCTCGCGCACGCGGCAGGTGTTGAAACTCATCTACTGGACGGTCAGCCTCAAACTGCCCGAGCGGCTAAAGCAGCGGCGGCAGTTTTTGAACGCTCAAGCCGCTGAAAGGGTGCGACTATCGAGCATGAGTGTCGGGCAAGAGGCCTTGACGCCCACACCCAGTCTTGCTCCAGCGCCCCTTCCTCCGCAAAGGCCCATTCCTTGGCCCATCGCCGATTCGCCGAACCGTCCGCGCGAACTGTTGAGCGCCTATGATCTGCGCAACGATGATTCGGTGCCGCCAGAGGCCGAACGCGGTCGGCAATTTATCGAGCGGTTTGATCTGTTGGGAGCCCATCCCCGCTTTGCCGATGCGGTCGCCTTCCTCAATGCCCGCAACCGCATAGCCCTGGTGGGTACTGAGGGTGAGAAACCCGAGGTCTCAATCATCATCCCGGTCTATGGGCAATTGGCCTACACGCTGAACTGTCTGGACTCTCTGATCGGGCACGAGACGCGCTATAGGTTCGAAATCCTGATCGGGGATGATGGCTCGCCCGACGATAGCGGCCTGCACCTGCCCAACCTGCTCGACATTACCCATCTGCGGCACAGCCAGAACAAGGGCTTTATCCGCAATTGCAACAGCGTCGCCGAGCGCGCGCGGGGCGACTATGTCGTCATGCTGAACAATGATGTGCGGGTTGTCGCCGGTTGGTTGGATGAACTGATCGGTAGCTTCACCCTGTTCCCCAAGGCCGGTCTGGTCGGATCCAAGCTGTTCTATCCGGATGGCGCGCTGCAAGAGGCTGGCGGCATCATCTGGCAGGACGGGTCCGCTTGGAACTATGGCCGCAATGACGATCCGAACCGGTCGCAATATGCCTATGCCCGTCAGGTCGACTATATTTCAGGGGCCTCCATCGCGTTGCCGACGGACCTTTGGCAATCGCTCGGTGGGTTCGATGAGGCCTATGTTCCGGCCTATTGTGAAGATTCTGATCTGGCCTTCCGCGTCCGTGACCGGGGCTTAGAGGTCTGGATGCAGCCCCTCTCACGCATCATCCATTATGAGGGCAAGACCTCGGGTACGGACTTGGGATCTGGGGCCAAGGCCTATCAGGTGATTAACCAAGAGCAACTCAAAGAGCGCTGGGCCTCAGTGCTCGCCGATCACCGGCCCAACGGGGTGGCTCCTGAATTTGAGCGCGAGCGCAAGGTCTCCAAGCGGGTTCTGGTCATCGATGCGACCGCGCCGACGCCCGATCAGGACGCAGGCTCCGTCACCACGGTCAAGGTCATGGAGGTCTTCCAGTCCCTTGATTACAAGGTCACCTATGTGCCGCTGGACAACTGGCTCTATCAACCGCGCTATATTGACCCGCTGCAGCGGCGCGGCATCGAATGTGTCTATGCACCGTTCTATCAAAAGCTTGATGCCTATCTGAAAGACCATGGCCACCTGTTCGACGTGGTCCATATCTTCCGTTTCAACGTGATGCAGGACGCCATTTCGGCAATCAAAAGGCACTGCCCCCAGGCGCAGATCATCTTCAACAATATGGACCTGCATTATCTGCGGGTTGAACGACAGGCTCAGATTGAGAACTCTGACCTACTCCGCGCTACAGCCAAGTCCCTAAAGGCGTCGGAACTTATGGTGATGGAGAAGGCCGATGTGGTCTGCGTGCCCTCGACCGTTGAGAAGTCACTGCTGGATGCCGAATCCAAGCTGACCCGACCGGTCGCGGTTATGCCGTTCATGATCGTCTTGCCAGAGCGGGCCAGTGGCTTTGGCCCGCCGCGGCGCGATATCCTGTTTCTCGGTGGCTATGGGCACAGCCCCAACATCGATGCCGCGATCTGGCTGGCTCAGGAGATCTGGCCCCTCATTCGTAACCGCATGGTCGGCAGCCGCTTGGTCTTGGCCGGCGCCAATCCCACACCAGAGGTCTTAGGCCTCGCCGCACCCGACATACTGGTTCTAGGCCGCGTGGATGATCTGGGTCCGCTCTTTGCCAGCGCCAGCGTCTTCGTTGCGCCCCTTCGCTATGGGGCAGGCGTCAAGGGCAAGATTTACTCCGCCTTTGGAGCGGGGGTACCTGTCGTCTCGACCGCGATCGGCGTTGAGGGGATGAACCTGACCGAAGGCGTCCATGCCCTGATCGCCGATGAGCCTGCCGCCTTTACCGATGCCGTCCTCGCCCTAGCCTCGGATCAAAAGCGTTGGACCGCCATCGCAGAGGCCGGATGGACCTTTGTGCGTGACCACCATGGCATTGCCGCCGGATGCGCGGCGATGACACCTTTGCTCAAATCATAAAAGCGGCCTAAAACACGGCGTCTTGTGCGCGCCCTACGCCTGAAAGTGTCCCATGTCAGAGCTTTGCCCAGTCTGCCTCTCATCGAGAATCAATCAAGAGACGGTGGTCGATGGCTATAATTTCTTTGGCTGCAAAACCTGCGATACCATCTTCCTCGATCCGCACTATCTGATCGAGTTTGACGAAGGCCGTCCCTTACGGGACTACGATGCCGGTTACTGGGTGAATGAAGACGAGGCGGCACGGTCGCGAGCCTATGGTGCGGCCCTGTGCCGGGTTGCGGAGACCCTGCTCTATGCGCGCAGACCCGTAAATCGGTTCCTCGATCTGGGTGCTGGCGCGGGCTATCTCCTCGCTTCTTTGGCCACCTATCTGCCGAAGAGCAAGTCGACCTTCTGGGGGATTGAACGTTTTCCGCCCGAAAACCATTCGACCCACCCCAACTATATCAT